>CADCAS010000027.1 GCA_902799465.1 uncultured Eubacteriales bacterium | reverse complement strand
TCTCTGTGTCTCTGTCCCCGTCCCTTCTTCTTATCCCTTCTCCAGCTTGCTCTTGCTGTCATTTCCCGCTCCCGCGTCGACTTTTACAATTGCCTATTAGTATACGAGAGTATTATATAACATTCCGGGGTGGTATGGCAAGGGGGAATTTGGGGAACAGGGATCAGGGAACAGGGAACAGGAATAGCTTGGACACTGCGGGACGGCATATCGCCATACAATCGGCAGTCCGTATTGTTTCGCTAAATGGCGGGCGGCTGGTATATGCCTCGGCGGTGTACGCGGCAGCCGCCATCTTTAATTTCCCATTCCCCATTCCCCATTCCCCATTCCCAATTCTTAATCCTCTTCCGCAATCCTCCGTCCCATCAGCACGCCCATGACGGAGGCCATCATGAGACCGCGGGTCCAGCCGGAGGAGTCGCCGAGGCAGTGGAGCCCCTTGATGGAGGTGTTGAAGCGGTCATCCATCTTCACGCGGTTGGAGTAGAACTTCAACTCCGGGGAGTAGAGCAGGGTCTCGTAGCTGGCGAAGCCGGGGACCACGTGGTCCATGGCCTGGATGAAGTTGATGATGTTGATCATGGCCCGGTAGGGCATGGCGGCGGTGATGTCGCCGGCCACGGCGTCGGGCAGGGTGGGCTTGACGTTGGACTGCGCAAGCTCCTTCTGCCAGGTGCGCTTGCCGTCGAGGATGTCGCCGAAGCGCTGCACCAGGATGTGGCCCGCGCCCAGCATGTTGGTCAGCTCGCCCACCTTCTGCGCGTAGGCGATGGGCTGGTTGAAGGGCACGGAGAAGTTGTGGCTGCACAGTATGGACAGGTTGGTGTTTTCGGACTTCTTCTCCTTGTAGGAGTGGCCGTTGACCACCGCGAGGTTGTTGTCGTAGTTCTCCTGGCTGACGAAGCCGCCGGGGTTCTGGCAGAAGGTGCGCACCTTGTTCTTGAATGGCTTGGGATAGCCGATCAGCTTGGACTCATAGAGCACCTCGTTGACCTTCTCCATGATCTCGTTGCGGCACTCCACCCGCACGCCGATGTCCACCGTGCCCGGGGAGTGGGCGATGCCGTGCTCGGCGCACAGACCCTCCAGCCAGTCCGCGCCGCGCCGCCCGGTAGCCACCACGGTGCGCTCGGCCATGATCTCGGTCTCCTGCCCGTCGAGGACCACCCGCACGCCGTGGCACACATCGTCCTTCAGGATCAGGTCCCGGCACTCGCAGCCGAACAGGATCTCCACGCCGTGCTCCAGCAGGTACTGCTCGATGCCATAGTAGATGGTCTGGGCCTTCTCGGTGCCCAGGTGGCGAATGGGACAGTCCACCAGCTTGAGGCCCGCCTGGATGGCGCGGGTGCGGATGCGCTTGACCTCCTCGGGATTGCTGACGCCCTCGATGTGGGGGTCCGCGCCGAACTCCAGATAGATGGAATCCGCGTATTCGATGGTCTCCTGGGCCAGGTTCTCGCCGATGAGGGTGGGCAGGTCGCCGCCCACCTCGCAGGAGAGCGACAGCTTGCCGTCGGAAAACGCGCCCGCCCCGGAGAAGCCGGTGGTGATGTGGCAGTAGGGCTTGCAGTTGACGCACTTCTGCGTCTTCGACTTCGGACAGCGGCGGTTTTCGATGGCCGCGCCCTTCTCGCAGATGGTGATCTTCTTCTTGCTGCCCTTGCGTATCAGCTCCAGCGCGGTGAATATCCCCGCGGGGCCCGCGCCGATGATGACGATGTCGGTGTTCATGTGGGTTCCTTTCTGAAATCGATATGTGGTCGGTTCTGAGGGAGGGCGATTGTGGGAATTGAGAATGGAAAATGGAAAATGATGGTGGAGTCAGCCTGCGGCTGACAGCTCCCTCAACTCCCTCAGTCAGCCTTCGGCTGCCAGCTCCCTCGGAGAGGGAGCCTGGACGGGAGCCTGAACGGGAGCCCAAAAGCCTCTCTCTTTGAGGGAGGTGGCCCGCGAAGCGGGTCGGAAGGAGTCCCCGACTGAACAGTTACCGGATTTCTTTGATTAAACGGATCGTAAATATCCATTCCCCATTCGGAGTATAGTTCTGTCTTTCATAGGACAGGGGAGCGGCGCATCGCGGAGGACCGACGCCTGATCAGACGTCCATCCCTGCGCCGCCGCTCCCCTGCTCCCTGTTGCCTACTCCCTACTCCCTGCTCACGCTCTCAGCTCCGCGCCGAACTGCTGGTTCAGGGCCTTGAGGACCTTTTCCATGGTGGCGTTGATCTCCTCGTCGGTGAGGGTGCGGTCGGGGGCGCGGAGGGTGATGGCGTAGGCCACGGACTTCCGGCCCGCGCCCAGCTTGTCGCCGCGGTAGATGTCGAACAGCTTCACATCCTCGAGGGTCTTGGCGGCGGCCCTGGCGATGGCGTCCATCATGGCGCCCGCGCCCACGGCCTCATCCACCACCACGGCGATGTCGCGGGACACGGCGGGGAACTTGGGCAGCGGCTTGACGCCGTAGAAGTCCTTCTCCAGGGGGCGCAGGGCGTCCAGGTCGATCTCGGCCACATAGACCCGCCTGCCGGAGATGTCGAAGGCCTCGGCCACGTCGGGATGGATCTCGCCCAGAGCGGCGATGCACTGGCCGTCCACGCGCATCCGCGCCTTGCGGCCGGGATGGTAGTAGGCGTCGCCCTCGGCCGCGATGGCGGCGGTGACGCCGAACTTGGCCAGCAGCCAGGTGACGATGTTCTTCACGGTGTAGAAGTCCACGCCCTCGCCGAAGGCGGCCACGCACAGCGCGTTGTGCTCGGCGGGCAGCTCGCCGTCCTTCTCCGCGGGGGTGAAGGTCTTGCTCAGCTCGAACAGCTTGCCGTCGGCGTTGCCGCGGTTCAGGTTGGCGGCCACGGTGTTGAGCATGCTGGGCACCAGGGAGGTGCGCATGACGGAAGTGTCCTCGCCCAGGGGATTGCGCAGCACCACGGCGCTACGGCGGGGGTCGTCGTCAGCCAGGTTCAGCTTCTCGATCCACTTGGGGCTGATGAAGGAGTAGTTCAGCACCTCGAACAGGCCCATGCCCACCAGCGCGTCCTTGACCCGGTCGTTGAACACCAGCTTCTCGTTGCGATAGCCGGGCATGGTGACGGCGTTCATCAGCGTGGAGGGGATGTGGTCGTAGCCGTACATCCGCAGGACCTCCTCGGACACGTCGGCCTCGGTCTCCATATCCTGACGGAAGGCGGGGATTACGCAGTGCAGGGTGTCGTCCCCCACCAGGGTGGTGTCGATGTAGAGCCGGTTCAGGATGTCCTCCATGACCTCGCCGGGCACGTCCACGCCGATGCGGCGGCACACGCGCTTCACCGAGGCTTCGATCTCGCGGTGCTCCATCGGGTGGGGATAGTTGTCGTAGGCGCCGGGGACCACGTCGCCGCACTCCAGCATGTTCACCAGCATGCAGGCGCGGTTCAGCGCCTCCATGGCGGTGTCCGGGCAGACGCCCTTCTCGAAGCGGCCGCTGGACTCGGTGCGGATGCCCAGCTTGCGGGCGGTGACGCGGTTGTTGGCGCGCTCGAAGGCGGCGCACTCGAACAGCACGCTGGCGGTGTCGTCCACGATCTCGGACTCCTCGCCGCCCATGATGCCCGCAAGGCCCGTGGCGTTCTCCTTGTCCGCGATCACCAGCATGCTCTCGTCCAGCACGTGCTCCTTGCCGTCTAAGGTGGTGAGCTTTTCGCCGGGCTTCGCGCGGCGCACGACGATGGTCTGGTCCTTGACCTTGCTCAGGTCGAAGGCGTGCATCGGGTGGCCGGTCTCCAGCATCACGAAGTTGGTGATGTCCACGATGTTGTTGATGGGCCGCACCCCCGCGCCGTACAGGTATTCGCGCATCCACTTGGGGGAGGGGCCGATCTTCACGTTGGTGATGACGCGGGCGCAGTAGCGGGGGCAGGTCACGTCGTCCAGGACCTCGACCTTGGCGTAGTCGTCGAAGGCGCCCTGGCCCTTCTCCTCCACGGCGATCTCGGGCATGACGAAGTGCTTCTCCAGCACGGCGCTGGACTCGCGGGCCAGGCCCCAGACGCTCAGGCAGTCGGGGCGGTTGGCCAGGATCTCAAAGTCGATGATGTCGTCGCCCAGGCCGAAGACCGCCTTCACGTCGGTGCCGGGAGCCACGTCCTCGAAGATCTCGATGATGCCCTCGTCGCCGATGTGGGGGTACAGGCCCGCGGGCACGTCCAGCTCGGGCCCGGAGCACAGCATGCCCATGGACACCTCGCCGCGCATCTTGCCCTTCTTGATCTTGCCGCCGGGCAGGTGCGCGCCGTCCAGCGCCGCCGCTACCCGCATGCCCGCGTGCACATTGGGCGCGCCGCAGACGATCTGGATGGGCTCGGCCTCGCCGACATCCACCATGCAGATGTGCAGATGGTCGGAGTTGGGATGGTCCACGCAGGACACCACCTTGCCCACCACCACCTTGTCAAACTGCGCGCCGGTCTTGTCCACGCCCTCCACGGCCGTGCCTGTCATGACCATTTTGCTCGCATATGCCTCCGCGGACACGTCGATGTCCACGTATTCCTTCAGCCATTTCATGGGGACCTTCATAGCTATCAAACCTCCGTATCGTCATCGGACAGAACTCTTTCAATGGATAATGGAGAATGGAGAATGAAATGCCGACCGCTGTCTGTCATCGTCCGTTTTCCATTGTCAATTCTCAATTGATCAGCGGTATTGCGTCAGGAACCGCAGGTCATTTTCATAGAGGTAGCGCAGGTTGGGGATGTTGTACTTCAACAGCGCCATGCGCTCCACGCCCATGCCGAAGGCGAAGCCGGAGTATTTGGTGGAATCGATGCCGCACATCTCCAGCACCTTGGGATTGACCATGCCCGCGCCCAGCACCTCGATCCAGCCGGTGCCCTTGCACATGCGGCAGCCCGAGGTGGCGCGTCCCAAATCTTTGATTTGTGACGTCGCCATCCCCGGCTCCGCCGGGGAGAGTTTTGCCAAGGGCAAAACTCCCTTGCCCTTGCAGTTGGCGCAGGTGAGGTCCACCTCGGCGGACGGCTCGGTGAAGGGGAAGAAGGACGGGCGGAAGCGGGTCTTGATGCCCTCGCCGAACATCTGGCGGGCGAACTCGTCCAGGGTGCCCTTGAGGTCGCCCATGGTGATGTTCTCGTCGATGACCAGGCCCTCCATCTGGTGGAACACCGGGGAGTGGGTGGCGTCGGCCTCGTCGGCGCGGTACACCCTGCCGGGGCAGATCACGCGGATGGGCGGCTTGCGGGTGGTCATGATGCGGGCCTGCACCGGGGAGGTGTGGGTGCGCAGCACGATATTATCATCCACATAAAACGTATCCTGCGCGTCGCGGGCGGGATGGTTCTTGGGGATGTTCAGAAGCTCGAAGTTGTAGTGGTCAAACTCCACCTCGGGACCCTCCACCGCCTCGTAGCCCATGCCCACGAAGATGTTTATCATCTTCTCCAGGGCAATGTTCATCGGATGCAGGGAGCCCGCGCCGCGCTCCGGGCCGGGCAGAGTCACGTCGATGGCCTCGGCCTGAAGCCGCGCGGCCTTTTCCCGCTCGAGCAGCTCGGCCAGGCGCGCCTCCATCTTCTCCTCGATGGCGGCGCGGACCTCGTTGACCATTTGGCCCATCTTCGGACGCTCCTCCGGGGGCAGCTTGCCCATGCCCCTCAGAAGGCCCGTCAGCTCGCCCTTCTTGCCCAGGATTGCCACCCGGATCTGCTCCAGATTCTGGCTGCCCTTGGCCTCCTCGATGTTCTGCATCACCCGCTCGCGTATCTCGCGCAGCATCTTTTCCATGATATGACACGCTCCTTCTATATAGTTGGCTCGAGGGCTTAAGCCCGAATTGAGAATTGAGAATGGACAATGACGGCGCAAATCCTGCGGATTTGTCTGATTATAGCGTATAAGCAGCGCCGTTTCGCTGTTTAACCGTATTAATCCAAGAAATCCGCGAGGATTTCCGCATGGATTCTCCATTCTCCCTTTTCCATTCTCAATTCCATCTTCCCCCGACAGGATCAACCGTTGCGATTCGCATAAAAAAGCCCCGTCCCAAGCAAGGGACGAAGCCTGTATGCGCTCCGCGGTACCACCCGTGTTCGTTCGATAGAACCTCTCATTCCGATAACGGGGAATGACGCCGTCCGCGCCTAATCGGTTTGACCCTTTCAGCCCGGAGGCTCCGGAGTGAACTTCGCCTGCGCCCCGCGGTCACCGCGCTTTCAGCCAGTCGCGCCGCTCTCTTTCGGCCCGGACAACAGGTTACTCTCTCCATCACAGCAGATCCATTTTACCACACCCGGGTGAAAAATACAACGGTTTTCGTGTTTTTTACGTTGGGGATGTCGCAGCCGGATGACTGCTCGGCGTGCCACTCCCTCAGTCACGCTTCGCGTGCCAGCTCCCTCGGGGAGGGAGCCGGGACTCCCTCAGTCTGCTTTCGCAGACAGCTCCCTCGGGGAGGGGACCTGGACTCCCTCAGTCTGCTTTCGCAGACAGCTCCCTCGGGGAGGGAGCCTGGACTCCCTCAGTCTGCTTTCGCAGACAGCTCCCTCGGGGAGGGAGCCTTTGGGGATGCGCCAGCTGAGGCTCCCTCCCTGAGGGAGCTGGCTGGCCGAAGGCCAGACTGAGGGAGTCCGCCCCGGGACCGATCGCCACTAAAAAAAGTCCGGCCGCCCCGCGCAGTACGCGGCAGCGGCCATCCCTTTTCCCTTTTCCCTGTTCCCTTTTCCCTCAGCTTTAATCCAACAGCTCCAGCACCATCTCGGTCTCCTGCTCGGTGTAGCCGCTGGTGAGGTTGCCGTCGGCGTCGTAGTTGTAGCGGTAGAACTTGAGCTTGACGGTATCGCCGGCGGCGCACTTGTCGATGGCGTTGACCACGTCGCTGGCAGAGCGGACGCGGGTGCCGTTGACCTCGGCGATGACGTCGTTGACGATGAGTCCGGCCTTCTCGGCGGGCGCGCCGGGCTCGACGGTGACCACCTGGGCCCCGGCGGGCGGGTAGCGCTTCATGGCCTCCTCGGGGCCGTCGATGGACACCACGGTGATGCCCATGCGGGGACGGACCACGTTGCCGTTGTCGATGAGCTGGTCGATGTAGTCCTTCACGGCGCTGATGGGGATGCAGAAGGACAGGCCCTCATACACGTCGGTATAGGTCAGTCCCAGCTTGAGGGTGGGGATGCCCACCAGTTCGCCCCGGGCGTTGAGCAGCGCGCCGCCGGAGTTGCCGCTGTTGATGGGCGCGTCGGTCTGGATGACGTTGACGGACCGGCTGAAGTTGCCGGCGTTGATGTCCTCGCGCTGGAGGCCGGAAATGATGCCGGCGGTCACGGTGCCGTAGAGCATCTGGCTGGCGGTGCCGGGGTTGCCGATGCAGATGGCAAGCTCGCCGATGACCAGCTGGTCGGAGTCGCCGATCGGAATGGGTTCAACGCCCTCGGGCGCGGGGTCCTCAAAACGCATCACGGCGATGTCGGTGCCGTCGTCATAGCCCACCAGCTCCAGGTCCATCTCCGTGCCGTCCAGCCACAGGGCGTCGAACACGTCGCCGTCCTTGACGATGTGGTAGTTGGTCAGCAGATAGCCGCCTGCCCCGTCCTCGTCGGCGCGGATGTAGGTGGCGGAGCCGAAGTAGGTCGGGTCCACCGAGGACACGCGGGTGTCCGGGTTCCAGCTCTCCACCGACGCGGAGATGTCCACGATGGCCGGGCGGCACCGGGCCGCGATCTCCGGGATGGGGTTGGTGGCGGAGTAGATGGAGTCGTAGGTGACGACCTCCTCCGCCGCGGGCTCCGCGATGGCCGCGCCCGTCAGCAGCGCCAGCGCCGACGCCACCGCCAGGCCGCGCCGCAGGGTGTTTCTCATATCCATAGTCAAACTCCTTTTCATGGAATCGTCCATACTATTATACATGATTTGGGTCGGGGCGCAAGAGGAAAAATGTGACGAATCACAGCGAATGGGGAAGGGAAGCTGCCATTCACCCGATTTGCATATTGGAAGTCTATGAATTGAGGGAATGAAACGCCCGCGCGTCAGCCGGCATTCCCATTCCCCATTCCCAATTCCCCATTCCCAATTTTCTCGTTATTCTTCCCCTCCTCCAGCACGAACGCGAACGCGGTGTCGCCGGGAACGCTGGTCACGGTGATCTCGGAGCCGTGCTGGTGCATGATGCGCTGGCAGATGGAGAGGCCGAGGCCGGTGCCGCCGCCGGAGGTGTGGGCCTTGTCGGCCTTGTAGAAGCGCTCGAAGATGTAGGGCAGGTCGTTCTCGGCGATCGCCGGGCCATTGTTGCGGATGACGGTGCGCACGCCCCGGCCCTCCCGGGCAGTGGTGATGCCCAGCCGGCCGGTGCCGTCGTCGGGCATGAACTTCACGGCGTTGTCCACGATGTTGGTGACCACCTGCGCGATGCGGCTGGTGTCGCCCATGACGGTCAGCGGGTCGTCGGCCAGCTCCACCTCGACCTCGATGCGCTTCTGGTCGAAGCGGCCCTCGAAGCTGATAAGGGTGCGGCGGATGAGCTCGTTCAGATCAAAGGGGGCGACGTTCAAGGGGAACTTGCCCGACTCCAGCCGGGACAGGTCCAGCAGATCCCGCACCAGGTCCGTCAGCCGGGTGGTCTCGTCCATGACCACGCCCAGGTACTTCTGGCTGTCCTCCGGGGGGATGGTGCCGTCCAGCATGGCCTGCACGTAGCCGCGCATGGAGGTCAGCGGGCTGCGCAGCTCGTGGGACACGTTGGCCACGAAGCTGCGGCGGGAGTCCTCCATGCGGTTGAGCTCCGCCGCCATGCGGTTGATGGCGTCGCCCAGCTCCTCCAGCTCGCCGCCGCAGTTCAGCGTCACGCGCCGGGTCAGGTCGCCCTTGGTGAACTCCTGCACCGCGGACTGGATCTCCCGAAGGGGCCGGGTCTGGCTGCGGGCCAGGAAGAACGCCAGCGCCGCGCCCACCAGCAGCGACAGCAGCGCCTCGGGCAGGATCTGCCGCGCCACCGCCATGACGCTGATCTTGAGCGACTTCATGGGGATGTGCAACAGCACCGCGCCCACCACCACGTCATCGCCGTACCACCAGGGCACGCCGATGGTGACGATCTGGTCGCCCAGCTCGGGAAACAGGCCGGTGACGCGGATCTCCTCGCCAGTCTGTATGACGGACAGCTGCGCCTTTACCGCCTCCGTGGCGATGGACTCGGAGGTGTTCCAGCTGGAATCCAGGTACTGCACGATGCCCGAATCGTAGGACACGATCCAGATGTCGGCGTTGTAGCGCTGGTAGATGTCCCGGATCTTGTTGAGGATGATGGGCTTCATGGTGACGTTGCGCTGCACGTAGCTGAGCTTGTTGAGGTTCGCCATGTAGTCCGCCACCTCGCGGGCCTGGAGACGCACCTCCTGCTCGTAGGACTCCTGCTGTACCTGCTGCCGCGCCGCCACCAGCACCCCTGAGAATATCAGTATGGTGATCAGCAGCGCCGCCACGATGACCGAATAGGTGCGCCAGAACAGTCCGCCCTTCATTTGCCCATCACTTCACTTCAAATTTATAGCCCACGCCCCACACGGTCTTGATCTGCCAGCCCAGCGCCTCGCCGCCCTCCAGCTTCTCGCGCAGGCGCTTCACGTGCACGTCCACCGTGCGGGAATCGCCGAAGTAGTCGTAGCCCCAGACCTGCTCCAGCAGCTGCTCCCGTGTAAACACCTGGTTGGGGTGGCTGGCCAGGAAGTGGAGAAGCTCCAGCTCCTTGGGCGGCATCTCGATCTCCCGCCCCTTGAAGCTGACGGTGTACTGGGCGATGTTCACGGTCAGGCCCTGGAAGGTCAGCGCCTTGCTCTCCGCGGAGGGTTCGGGCTGCTGGTAGCGCCTGAGCACCGCCTTGATGCGGGCCACCAGTTCCTTCATGTCAAAGGGCTTGACGATGTAGTCGTCAGCGCCCAGCTCCAGCCCCAGCACCTTGTCGAAGGTCTCGTCCTTCGCCGTGAGCATGATGATGGGCAGGTTCGAGGTCTTGCGCACCTCGCGGCACACCTCCCAGCCGTCCATCCCCGGCAGCATCAGGTCCAAGAGCATCAGGTCCGGCGGCGACTGGCGAAACGCCTTCAGCGCCGCGTCCCCCCGATCCGCCATCGAGACCTCGAAGCCCTCCTTCTCCAGATACAGGTTCACCAGCTGCCGTATGTTCGGATCGTCGTCCACCAGCAGTATCTTCGTTTTCATCATGGTCATATTCCCCCCCGTTTCGGGTATGATGATAGCACAAGGGTGTGAATGGGGTGTGAATGGAGTGTAAGAAAAAAATGGGGCAGGGAACGACCTCTCAGTCAGCCTGGCGGCTGACAGCTCCCCTGGAAGGGGAGCCAAGAGAGATCACGCGCGGCAACCTTGGCTCCCCTTTCAGGGGAGCTGTCAGCGCTGCAGGCGCTGACTGAGAGGTCGTCACCCCTTCCGCTTCGCGATCTCCCTGTCAATATACTCGCAAACCTCCTTGAACCGCCGATCCACATCGATGTTCGCCAAGCGCAACACATATATCCCCTTCTCGCGCAGGTAGGCGTCCCGCGCTGCGTCATACGCCAGCCCCGCGTCCCCGTAATGCTGCGACCCGTCCAGCTCGATCGCCAGCTTCGCGACGGGACAGTAAAAATCCAGAATGAAAGGACCCACAGGACGCTGTCTGTAGAAATGGAGCGGATAGTCCTTCAGAAAGGTATACCACAGCTTGCGCTCCCATGGGGTCAATTCATGGCGCAGCTGCCTTGCATGAGTCAGGCGCGTATCGTAGGTTTCCTTGTTCATGTGCAAGCCTCCGGAGTAACGACCTCTCAGTCAGCCTGACGGCTGACAGCTCCCCTGAAAGGGGAGCCAAGGCTGCCGCGCATGACTGTTTTGCTTCATTTCTCTTTCAGAAAAGGACTTGGGGACGACCGCTCTTACTTCATCGTCACCACCGTCACGCCGTCCTCGCCCTCGCCGTATTTGCCGAGGCGGAACTCCTTGACGGCGGGGTTCTTTTTGAGGGCGGACTGTATGCCGGCGCGGAGGGTGCCGGTGCCCTTGCCGTGGATGATGTAGACCTGGCGCAGCTTATTGAGCATGGCCCCGTCCAGGAACATGTCCACGGCCAGGAGGGCCTCGTCCAGGGTCATGCCGCGGACGTCGCACTCGGTCTCCACGGCCCGGGCGGAGACGTTGATGTGGCTGGAGCCGCTGTTCTTTCCGGCGGGCTGGCGGCCCTTCTTCTCGGGCTTGTCGGGCTTGGCGGCGCGCATGTCGGCGATGTTGGCCTTGAGCTTCAGCGCCCCGGCCTGGACGGTGCACTCGCCCTTGGCGTCGGGGGCGGTGAGCACGGTGGCCTTGGTATTGAGGTTTATGAGCAGCACGGTGTCCCCCGGCTTGAGGGACGTGATCGCGCCGCCCTCCTCCCCGGCCTGGAGCTTCTCGGCGGTGTCGTCGATGGCGTCCTGGAGCCTGGAGCGCATCGCGTGCAGCTCGTGCTCCTTGACGCCGGTGTTGCGCTGCTTCTTGAGGTCGGCGATGATCTGCTCGGACTCGCGCTGGGCCTTCTGGAGCACCTTGCGTGCCTCGTCCTTGGCCTTGCGAAGCTCGCTCTCCCGCCGCGCGGCCAGCTCTCTTTGCAGCTTCTCGGCCTCGTCGCGCAGGCGGGTGGTCTCCCGGTGGGCCTGCTCGGCCAGCTCGCGCTCCTTCTCGGCGATCTGGCGGTGGTACTCGGCGTTGGCGATGACGTCCTCGAACCGCACGGCGTCCTTGCTCAGCCGTTTGGAGGCGTCGTCGATCAAAAACTCGGGCAGGCCCAGCTTGCGGGAGATCTCGAAGGCGTTGGACTTGCCGGGCACGCCGATGGACAGCCGGTAGGTGGGCCGCAGGGTCTCCACGTTGAACTCCACCGAGGCATTCTCCACCCCCGGCGTGGACAGGGCGAAGGCCTTCAGCTCGCTGTAGTGGGTGGTGGCCATGGTGGTGACCTTCATCTCCAGCAGGTGGTTCAGTATGGACATGGCCAGCGCCGCGCCCTCGGTGGGGTCGGTGCCCGCGCCCAGCTCGTCGAACAACGCCAGGGATCTCGGCGTCACGTTTTGCAGGATGTCCACGATGTTGGTCATGTGGGAGGAGAAGGTGGACAGGGACTGCTCGATGGACTGCTCGTCGCCGATGTCCGCGAATACCTCGTCGAAGATGGCCAGCTCCGACCCGTAGGCCGCGGGGATCTGCAAACCCGCCTGGGCCATGAGGCTCAACAGGCCCACGGTCTTCAGCGTCACCGTCTTGCCGCCGGTGTTGGGGCCGGTGATGACCAGCGTGGTGAAGTCCTCCCCCAGCCAGAGGGTGGAGGGCACCACCTTCCGGGGGTCGATCAGCGGGTGGCGGGCCTGGATCAGCCGCACGTGCCCCCGCTCGTTGAGCTTCGGCGGCACGGCGTTCATCTGCCGGGACAGCGCCGCCTTGGCGAAGATCACGTCCAGCTGGGAAAGCAGGTCGTGGTTGTGGGCGATCAGCTCGGCGTCCGGCGCGACCCGGTCCGAGAATTCGCCCAGGATGCGCTCGATCTCGTTGTGCTCCTTGACGGTCCACTGCTTCAGTTCATTGCCCGCCTCCACCACGGCCATCGGCTCGACGAACAGCGTGGAGCCGGTGCCCGACTGGTCGTGGACGATGCCCGGCACGCTGCCGCGGCACTCCGCCTTCACAGGTACCACGTAGCGCCCGTTGCGCATGGTGACGATGGCGTCCATCAGGTACTTCTGCATCGTGGAGGAGCGGATGATGGCGTTGAGCTTGTCCCGCACCCGCTCGTTCAGCACGCGCATCTGGCGGCGGATGTTGGCAAGCTCGGGGCTTGCGTGGTCGCTGATCTCGTCCTCGGAGATGATGGCGTCGAAGATCTCCTCCTCGAGGGAGCGGTTGGTAGCCAGGCGGGAGCCCAGCTCCGTCAGGTTCGGGGTGTCCTCCCGGTCCGTCACCAGCGCGTTGCGCACGATCCGCGCCGCCTTCAGCGCGTCCGCCACCTGCAACAGCGCCTTGGGCGACAGCGTGCCGCCCGCCTTCGCGATCTTCAAAAACGGGCGCACGTCGGTGAAGTGGGCCATGGGGTTGCCGCCGTTGTAGGCAAACACCGCCGTGGCCTCCTCCGTCTGGGCCTGCCACAGCAATACCGTGGCCGCGTCCCCAGAGGGCTTGAGCGCCCGCGCCGCCTCCTGCCCCGGCTCCGTGGAGCACAGCGCCGCAAGCATGTCCATGATCTTGTTGAATTCCAGTACGCGCAGGTTGCGTTCGTTCATTGTCATCACTCCGTGTTTTTGATCGATGCGGATGTTTCACTCCACGCCCCGGAAGTAGTGGCCAGCGGTGGTGTCCAGGGCCTCCAGGGTCCTCCACTCGGGAAGGGCCTTGAAGTCCCGGCCGTCTATGGCGGCGCGGCAGGTCCTGACCACGGCCTCCACGGGGTCGGCGGGGTCCAGCAGGAGGCGCCAGCCGGAGGCCGCGGGGAGGCGGTCCAGCCTTTTCAGGGGCATCAGGGGGACGCTGTTCATCACCTGGATCACGCAGCCGCCGGGCATGGCGATCCGGCGCAGCGGGAAGGCGGCGTTCTTGCGGTCCACCAGGGCGCGGCCCTCCAGCCGGTCCTCCGGGGCGCAGACGTCGCAGTGGCGGCAGTCGGCGTGCCTGCCCCGCATGCCCTTCGCCGCCCGGAGGGGGCAGTGGCGCAGGCGCATCAGGGGGACGCGGCCCCACATGATCAGGTGCCTCCGCCCGCCCATGGCCGCGGTCTGGGCGGCGGTCAGCTCCACCGAGGGGGTGACCGCTTCCATGCCCCAGGCGTTGAGCTGGGCCACGGTCAGGTCGTTGGCGGCGTTGAGCATGTAGCCGCCGATGCGCGCGCCCGGCCAGCGCAGGCCCAGATGGCCCACGTTCTCCAGGATGGTCCCCGCGACGCGCCCGGCGTTGGCGTTGGCCCAGGCGTTGAGGCTGTCCAGCGCCTCAGCGGTCAGCACGGCGGGGACGCACAGCACAAAGCGCTCGGGAAGGCGATTCTCTTCAAAGAGGGGACCCTGAGGGCGGAGGTCGTTGGGGCAGTACACCGCCACGTCCGCGCCGCAGGCGAGAGCCCTTTGGAGGACCTCCGGGTCGGCGGACTGGGCGTACAGCAGGGGCCTGTCCGACTGTTCCCTGGGGAGAACCGGCAGTTCAATGGGACGGTTTTCCCGCCGCACCCGGGTATAGTTTGCCTCCAGCGCGGCCAGGGCATCCCGGCGCAGGGCGTTGAGCAGGGACGCGGGGACGAAGGGACTGCCTTCGACGTCCAGCCCGACGCGCTCCGCCCGCCAGGGGGTGCCGCCGGTCTTTTGCAGCTGCTGCCGCGCGCGGTCCGGGTCGAAGGGTCTGCCGGTGGCGGGCTGGAGGACGTCGCCGCGCGCCTCGGCGGTGTAAGCGCCGTCGGTGACGGTCAGCCGCGCGGGCTCCCCCACCTTCAATGCGGCCCGCATGCTCACGGGCCGCGCGCGGCGCTCGCCGTCAAAGCTTTCCCGGGCGCGCCTCATCTGGGCCTCGGACACCAGGCGGACGAGGACATCCCCCGGCCTCGCCTTGGGACAGGCCGCGCGCTCCCCCGCCCCGCCGGAGAGCCGGACGGGCACGTCCTCGTCGCCGCGGCGCAGCACCAGCGCGTCGGCAGGGTCCACGGACACGTCCAGCGCGACCTCGCCCCGGCGCGTCGCCCGACCCACCGGCACGCCGATGTGGTTGGGGCGCTGGGGATACATCAGGGTGCGCTCCTCCATGCCGGGGCCGTAGCCGCGGGTGAAGCCGCCGCGGTTGAACATCTGCTTAAGCTCCTCCCGCAGGGCGCCGGTGTCCAGGGTCTCCCCGGCGTAGAGGGCGTCCAGGGCGCGGCGGTAGGCGGCCACGGTGACGGCCACGTACTCCGCCCGCTTCAGCCGCCCCTCGATCTTGAGGCTGGCCACCCCGGCCCGCCGCAGCCGGGGCAGGTCGTCCAGCGCGCACAGGTCGCGGGTGGAGAGCAGATAGCCCTCCCGCCCGTCCAGCCGCCAGGGCAGGCGGCAGGGCTGGGCGCACAGGCCCCGGTTGCCGCTGCGCCCGCCCACCAGGGACGACATCAGGCACTGCCCCGAGCAGGCCACGCACAGCGCCCCGTGGACGAACACCTCGGTCTCGATGCCCGCGGCGGCGCAGGCGGCCATGTCGTCGAAGGTGGCCTCCCGCGCCAGCACCACCCGGTCGAAGCCCTGCGCCCGCAAAAAGCGCGCCGCCTGGACGTTGTGGGCGGCCATCTGGGTGGAGGCGTGGAGGGCCACATCCGGGGCGATGGTCCGTATGGCACGGGCCGCGCCGAAGTCCTGCACGATCACCGCGTCCGCGCCGGACATATTCACCTGCCGTATGGTGTCGAACAGCGCCTCCAGCTCGTCCTGGCGCACCAGGGTATTCACCGTGACGTGGACCTTCACTCCGCGGGCATGGCAATACGCGACGGCCTCATACAGCCCGTCGCCGTCGAAATTGCCCGCGTGCCGCCGGGCGTTGAAGGTCCCGGTGCCCAGGTACACCGCGTCCGCGCCGTTCTGCACCGCCGCGCGGAGGGCGTCCATGTCCCCGGCGGGGGCCAGCAGCTCCATCCGCGCGTCAGACATCGTCCCGCTTCGCCTCCAGGGCCATGGTCAGGCGCTCCAGCTCCTTGTCCCGCACTTCCAGTTCGGCCTTGGCCTGCTCCAGCTGCTCCCGCAGGGCCTCGGCCTCCCGGCGCAGGCGGTCGATCTCGTCCCGGGATTTCATCATGTCGTCGGTGGCGTTCACCGCCGCCAGCACCGCCAGCTGCCCCGCGGGCAGGCGCGTGGCCAGGCTCAGCTCGTTCATCTTGCGGTCCACATAGGCCGCCACGCGGTTGACATAGGCCGGCGGGTCGTAGCTGGCGATGGTATAGTCCTTTCCCGCGATCCGCACCGTGACCCGGGTCTTCTGATTCTGCATGGATTGTCCTCCTGCTCGGCAGAGCGGTTTTTTAATATGTAAGCATTATACCACAATCAGCCCGCGTTCGTAAAGGTGGGCGACGGGATTGGGTTTTTCCAAAAACGATCCGCGCCGGGGAGGTTCTCCCCGGCGCGGTGTCGGTCATTCGGCCTCGTCTCCGAGGTCTGTGCGCTTGCGGCGGATGTTTTTACAGGCTTCTGTGAGCTGGTCCTCGACCCCGGCCAGCAGCTGGTAGGCGTCGTGCTGGGCCTTGAGGCGCATTTCGCTGGCCTCCACGCGAGCGTCGTTTTTGATGATGCGGGCCTCCTCGCGGGCCTGGCGCATGATTTCGGATTCATCGATCATGTGATCGGCGCGCTCCTGGGCGTCCTCGAGGATGGCGCGGGCCTCGTTTTCGGCTTCCAGCACCCGCTGCTCGGCGTCCTCGCGGGCCTTCTCCAGGGCGGCGTTGACGCGCATCTCGGCGGAGGACACGCGGTTCATGGCGCGGGTCTCGGCCTCGTTCATGATGCGATCGCGCTCGGAGTACATTTGCAGGCCGTACTGCACCGCGTCAGGCAGGTTCTTTTCCATATCGTCGATGATCATCAGGCACTTGTCGGCGTCGATGAGCTTTTTTCCCGTCAGCGGCACGCTGGGACCTGAGCTGATCGCCGCGCGGATGTGCTTGAGCAGCTCCAGGAAATAGCGCATATCATCGATATCGTCCTCGTGCTGCGTCTGCTGAAGGTCTTCCCGGGAATCGAGTTCCTCGTCCTCGTAGAACCTATCCTGATCGCGATCCATACGTTGTGTCCTTCCTTTCCGCATCCGACGGCGGCCGTATGCAGCTTAGTCTGGCCGGTATGACCGGCATTCATGCTTCCGTAATAAGCGCCTGTCTCACAGCGCGGGAATTGTCCTCACAAAATCGACGGCGGTCTCGCCGTAGCGGCGGGTGTCGAACGCCTCAAAGCCCTCGGGCAGCTTAACCTCGCTGTCCGCCCTGCGCTCCATCACGATCAGGCAGTCCGCGTTCAGCGCCCTGCGGTCATCAAGCCGCTTGAGCGCGTCCCCGTAGGCCTCCGTCATGCGATAGGGCGGGTCGAGAAAAACCAGGTCGAACCCGATGCCGGCCCGTTCGATGGCGGCGCGATAGTCCGCGCGGATGAGCCGCACCCGACGGTCGAAGTCCTGCCCGGCCACATTGCGGGCGTTGCGCTCGATGACCTGCATGGCCTGGCGGGCGTTGTCCGCGATCACCGCGGCCTCCGCGCCCCGGCTCAGCGCCTCCAGCGCCAGCGCGCCGGTGCCGCCGAACAGGTCCAGCACCCGCGCGTCCACGACCCTCGCGCCGATGATATTGAACATCGACCCGCGGATCTTGTCCGACGTGGGGCGCGTATCCAGGCCCGACGGCGCAAACAGCGTGCGTCCCCCGGCCTCTCCCGATATGATGCGCATAGCTACACCTATGATACTTTCTTGATTATATCATAATTCCGATGCATTTGCAAAGGGTTTTTCAAAAAAATATCAAATTTCCGGTTTTTGTGCCCTTGGCGCGAGCTTTTTGCCCACCCTGGCCCTGGCCTTGGCCCTGCGGCGGCCCTGACGCATGGCGTCCTCGGTCCGCGCCCACAGCTTCGGCCCCCGCAGGTAGCCGAAGTAGACGCACAGCGGCAGGATGAAGGGGGTGATCAGCAGCATAGCGGCGATGTCCGGGGTGAGCTGGACGAAGGACTCGTGAAACCGCATGATGAGCGGCCAGTAGGGCAGCGACAGCAGCCACGCCGGGATGCGAGCCACGGTGGCCGCCGTCTCCAGGCCGGGATGCAGCCGCCAGAGCAGGGACAGTATGATGTAGACGCCGCCGACGGCATAGGGGATCAGCGCCCCCGCAAGCACGCCCTTGACGCCGTTGGTCCGGCTCCAGGCCTGGGACAGGTATTTCCTGTCCAGCTGGCCGTAGACCTTCTCCCCCGCCGCGCGGGCCGCGTCCACCGTGGAGGAGACGCCGCAGGCCCCGTGGCCCACCCGCTGGCCCTGGAAGAAGCAGAACACCAGCATGCCCAGCAGCGAGAGTATGCCCAGCACCTGCCACGCCAGCGGGTTCAGCCCAGCGTAGAGCAGGTTCAGAACGATCAGTATCACCAGCGCGGTGGCGCTGGTCTGCCAAAGGGCCCGTACACCCATGCAACGAACCTTCCTTTAATTGATATACGCCCGCGCCACCCGCGGCCCGAATCCCAGCATGATCTCATAGGGGATGGTGCCGGTCAGCTCGGCCAGCGCGTCGGGGGTGATGCGCTCATCGCCCTGGGCGCCCATCAGCACCACCTCGTCCTCCAGCGAGGCCTCGGGGATGTCGGTGACGTCGACCATGATCATGTCCATGCACACCCGCCCCACCAGCGGCGCGCGCCTGCCGCACACCAGCACGTCGGCCCGGTTGGAGAGCAGGCGGGGATAGCCGTCGCCGTAGCCGATGGGCAGGGTCATGATGACGCTGTCCCGCGCCGCGGTGAAGGTTCGGCCGTAGCCCACCGTGTCCCCCGCCGCGATGCGCTGGAGGCGTATGGGGCGGGTGACCAGCGTCTGGCCGTAGCGCAGCTGATCTGCCATTTCCGGGACCCCGGTGCCGTACAGGCCGATGCCGGGGCGCACCATGTCGTATTGCAGCTCGGGCACGAGCATCGCCGAGGTGGCCGCCGCGTGGGCGATGGGGCGATAGCCCGCCTCGTGGATCAGCGCGAGGCCCGCGTCGAAGCGCGCCTTCTGGACCTGCGTAAAGGCGGGGTCTGTGTCCGCCACGCAGAAGTGGGTGAACACGCCCTCCAGCTCAACGTCCGGGCAGCGCCGCCAATAGGCCAGCATGGCCCGCAGGTCGTCCTCATCCCGGACCCCGATGCGGCTCATGCCGGTGTCCAGCTTGAGGTGGGCCTTCGCCGTCACGCCCAGCCGGGACGCCTCGTCCTGCATCACGTCCAGCATCCGGGGGGTGTAGACCGCCTGGGACGCGCCGCAGCGCACCGCCTGGCGCAGGGAGTCCTCCCCCGCCCCGCCGAGGATCAGTATCGGGCAGGCGATGCCCGCCGCGCGCAGTTCCTCGGCCTCCTCCACGATGGCCACCGCGAAGGCGTCCGCGCCCGCGTCCAGCAGGCGTTTGGCCGTTCTAACTGCGCCGTGCCCGTAGGCGTCCGCCTTGATCACGCACATCAGCTTCACCCGGGAAGGTATCGCCCCGCGAAACAGCCGCGCGTTGTGCGCCACGGCCTCCGTGTCGATCCGCATGACCGTCGGTCTCATCCCATAAGCCCCCAATGCTCCGTTTTGGCGCTTCATATGCGCTTGAACGGACAATTATACATTGTCATATTATAGACGATAAGCAACGCATTTGCAACCTCAAAAAATCAAAATAATGTCAAATTTCTATTGCAAACGTATCACAATACTGAATTGGAGGGGTGAGAAGCAGGTAAGAAGCGGGGCGTTAAATGGCGGCTGACGCGGACTCCTTCCGAGCCGCTTCGCGGCCCACCTCCCTCAGAGAGGGAGGCTTTTGGGCTTCTCCCGTCCAGGCTCCCGTCCAGGCTCCCGTCCAGGCTCCCGTCCAGGCTCCCGTCCAGGCTCCCTCTCCGAGGGAGCTGTCAGCCGCAGGCTGACTGAAGGAGTTGAGGGAGCTGTCAGCCGCAGGCTGACTGAAGGAGTTGAGGGAGCTGTCAGCCGCAGGCTGACTGAGGGAGTCGTCCCCGGCAATTTAACGCCCCGCTCCCCTGCCCCTCTCCCCCTTCCAAACAGCCCCGGCCACTATGAGCACCGCGGCAACCAGGCCCAGAGGATTGCGATTTATCTGATACAGGGCCAGGAGGGGGAGGGCGTGGAGGGCAGCGGCACGGGGGACGGGGACGCGGCGCTTCACGGGCTTCGGCGGCGTATCGGGGATGTGGAGGTCAGCCTTGCGAGCGGCTTCGGCCAGGGCGGCCCGGTCCAGGAGGGTCACGCGGGGCATGGCGAGGGTGTCCAGCAGCGCGAGGGCATCCGGGTCGGCGGGACAGGTGGCGGCGACGGTCAGCGTCGCCTTCCCCATATGCGCCCGCCAGAGGGCAAACAGCTCCGCCGGGGAGAGCCGGGCGCTGGCCGGCTTCAGCACGAGCGCCGCGTCCCCCGCCCCCGTGAGGCGCTCGACGGCCGCCCGCGCCGCGTCCTCCGGCATCCGGGCGATGGCGTCCACCGCCGCCTCCCCCTGTCCCCGGGTGACCCGTCCCCGCCAGGGTCGGCGGACCCACGCCGCCCGCAGCAGTGCCATGCCGACGAAGGCCAGCCCCGCGCTCGCCCACACGCCGAACCCCGCGTTCAGATAAAACAGATACAGCGCCCCCGTCCCCAGCACCGTCAGCGCCGCCGCGTCCACCATTCTTCCAAACATAACCATCCCCCCGCCCTGATTATAGACGGGGGGATGGAGGGTTATGCAGAGGACGGGAATACGATACCCAAACCTGCCGTAACCTCTATTGCCTAATGCCTGATTTCAATGCTCCGTACACACCCCGAGGCTCGAGCCGTCCTCGGTGGCGGACGCGCCGATGAAGTATTCCGTCACCTGCTCCAGGGTCTCGGCGTTGCGGAGGGGATGGCCCTCGGGGATGTAGATCATGCCCACCTGCCGGGTATTGCGGCAACGGGAATTGGCGATCTTTCGGCTGGTCATGCAGACCTTGACGGTGCGGTGCATGTTGCAGGCCTGCATGGGCTGGGTGCCCTCGAGGTAGTAGTCGGTATTGGTGCCGTACTGGTTCACGTCGCGCAGGCAGGCCTGGGTGGGCAGCATGCCGGACACGGCGCAGACGGTGCACACCGTGAGCCCGTAGTCGGCGGGACTGCCGGTCATGATGGGCCGGTCGGCGGTGCAGCCGGTGAGCACGTGCACCTGCTCCATGATGGCGGCCCACAGGGGCGCGGCGTAGGCGCCGCCGGTGGCGTCGGAATTGAGGGGCTTGTAGTTGTCGGAGCCCACCCAGACCGCGCCGGAATAGTAGCCCGACATGCCCGCGAAGGTGACGCCGATGTTGTTGGTGTTGGTGCCGGTCTTGCCCGCGATGGTGAGCCCGCCGAAGTTGGCGCGGGAGCCGGTGCCCTGATCGCCCACGCAGCCCTTGAGCACGTCCACCAGCATGTAGGCGGTGGAGGGCTTGAAGGCCTGCCAGGTCTCCTGCACCTCGTTGACGTCGATGTACACGGTGCCGTCGGCGTTGAGGATCTGGGTGAAGGCGTAGGGCTCGCGGTAGACGCCTTCGTTGGAGATGGCCCCGAAGGCGGCGGCCAGCTCGATCACCGTCAGGCCCGAGGACCCCAGCGCCAGGCCCGAGCCGGTGGCCCAGATGTGGTCCGGGTCCACGCCCAGCTTGAGCAGGTAGGTGACGGCGTTCTGGATGCCCACGTAGTCCATCAGCGCGTGGGCGGTGGAGGTGTTGTGGGACTGGTTGATGGCGTGGCGCATGGACTCGATGCCGTTGTAGCTGCCCCCGGAGAAGTTGGTGGGGAAGCCGTCGCCGCCCACCCAGCCCTTGATGGCGATGGGCATGTTCAATACCGGCGTGCCGGGGGAGAAGCCCATGTCGAAGGCCGGGCCGTACACGGCCAGCGGCTTCAGCGCCGAACCCACGGGCATGTCGTTCTGGTAGGCGCGGTTCAGCTGCTTGCGCTGGACGGGGGTGCTCCTGCCGCCCACGATGGCCAGCAGCTCGCCGGTGTGCCAGTTCATCACCGCCGCGGCGCACTGGGGCTGCACCACCGTCAGATATTCGCCGCCGCCCAGGGACGCCTGGGTGGAGCTGTCATTGGAGTAGCGCATGCCGGGATACTGGCTCCAGTTGGTGATGGTGTCCTGCACCGCGGACTGGACCTGGGCGTTGAGGGAGGTGAACACCTTGTAGCCGCCGTTGCGCAGCTTGGTCTCCATGGCGGAGCGGTTGAAGGAGTTGTCCTCCAGGCCCTCCACGCGCAGCATCTTGGTCACCACGTCGTAGATGGAGTACTCCACGTAGTAGGCGTTGTCGTACATGGCGTCGCTGGCGGCGGTGGACTTCTCCACCACGTTCAGGCGCTGGGACACGGCCTCGTCGTACTCCTCCTGGGTGATCAGGCGCTGCTCCAGCATCTGCTCAAGCACGTAGTTGGTGTTGTCCTCGATGACCTCGGGGGTGTGGCGGCGGTAGTAGTTGGAGCGGGGATTGTAGCGGGCGGGATTGCGGATGACGCGGGCCAGGGCCGCGCACTCCCGCAGGGAGAGCTGGCTCAAGTCCTTGCCGAAGTAGTCCTGCGCCGCGATCTTCACGCCGTAGGAGGAACCGCCCATGTAGATGACGTTCAGATACGCCTCCAGGATCTGCTCCTTGCTCAGCCGCTTCTCCAGCTCCAGCGCCAGGTAGGCCTCCTGCATCTTGCGCTTGTAGGTCTGCTCGCTGTTTAACAGCGTCAGCTTCACCAGCTGGCAGGTGATGGTGGACGCGCCCTGGGTGGAGCCGCCCAGCAGGTTGTTCACCAGGGAGCCGACGATGCGCTTCAGGTCCACGCCGTGGTGCTCGTAGAAGCGGGCGTCCTCGACGGAGATCACCGCGTTGATCAGCTGCTGCGGGATGTCCCCGATCTCCACGTAGATGCGGTTCTCGGAGCCCTTGAACTCCATGATGAGGTTGCCCGAGCTGTCGTAGATGAACGAGGTCTGGGCCTGTGCGCCGATGGCCGCCAGGTCCAGGCTGGGGGACGTGTCCACATACCCCTTGGCGATGCCCGTCACCAGGCCCACGCCCGACAGGCCGATCAGCAGTATGACGAAGAAGAGCATCTTCACCGTCATCAGTATCACCGAGAACACGAAGTTCCTGTCGTGCTCCCGGGGTTTGAACAGGATATATTTCAAGGCCTTGGGTCCTCCTGTGTATGGGTGTATACCTTATCATTATAGCACAGATGTCCAGGGGTTGCGAGATGTTTTTGGGACGATTTGATGAATATTGGGGGGAGGGGGTATAGCGTACCACGCCCTCAGTCACGCTTCGCGTCTTAGGCACGTTGACCGACGACAACGCCGCAATGGCGGATTCAGACAAGCATAATGTATGAATAATTTCTGCACAGATCCTTAGCTATCCCTTCGCGCCAGGGCTTCGATATCCTGCTTGTCGTTGGCGAGAATCCTGACCTGGGCCGTATCGCCTTCCAGAACATACAAAAAATACCATTCGTGGTTTGAGAAGCGAATCTCGCGATAGCCGCGTTCAGCGAGCATCGGTATGCGGTGAAGCGGCAGCGCTCCGGCGATTCGCTGGAGCCGACGAAGGGTTTGCGCGTAATCCTCCAGAAAAGCCGCGGCGTATTCGGCATAGCCGTTGGCAATGATATAGGCCAGGGTGTCGTCGAGGGTATCCTCCACACTCTGGCCGACAATGGGCAGATATAATCTCATAGGCCGTATTTTTCCTTCATACGCGCGTACACCTCAAAGCCGTTGCGGACGCGGCCCGTCTTGAAGTCCGCCTCGGCCCGGGCGAGCCTCTCCTCCCATTCCTCCTTGGTCAGAGGGCGAAAGGGATCGCTGAGGTTTTTATCGTCCGAAGGCGTGAATACCGGCTTTTCCATGCGGTTCAACCCCTTTCCGTGTCTTCATTTTATCAAATCTCACGATGGATTTCAAGGCTCCAAAACCGCCCCGGGGAGACCTTGCCAGTCTCCCCGGGATGGGATTCACAGTCGGCGCACGCGCTTCTGGATCTTGACCACCTTGTTGTAGGTGATGCCCTGCATGACCAGGCTGACCATGATCAGCAGGCCGATGACGCCGAACACGGCGATGAAGCCGATCATGATGTTGTTGTTGGAGAAGTTGTTGAGAAACAGCAGGTGCTCGCCCGCGTTGTTTTTCCAGTTGACCACCATGTTGCCCAGCACCGCGCCTCCGCCGGTCATTCCGATAAAGGTGATGATGCCCAGTAAAATGCTGATGACGCCCATATCCGATCCCCCTGACGACTTTAGTGGTTAACTATATTATAATGATTTTATGGGACAATGTCAAGCAAGTCGTCCACGCGGCAGGCGGCGGGGGCGTTCGGAACGAGGCGGTCGGGGGCGACGAGTATGCCGTCGATCCCGGCTGCCCGGGCGCACGCCATATCCAGGGCCCGGTCCCCCACCATCACGGCGCGCCGCGGGTCGATCCGCCAGCGCTCCAGGATATAGCGGACGGCTTCGGGGGACGGCTTTCGGGCAAAGCCCTCCGAATCGGCGGTGACATAGCCGGTGAAATAGTCCGCCAGCCCATAGCGCTCGATGAATCGCACGGACATCCGGCGATTGGAGTGGGTGTAGAGAAAGTGCCGCGCGCCCCGTTCGGACAGGGCCTGAAGCGCCTTTTCCGCGTGGGGAAAGGGCGCGATGGGCGGCGGGAAGGCGTCGTCGCCCCGAAGCTGATGAAACAGCCGAAGCTGCGTTTCGTCCAGTCCCGCCAGCGCGTAGGCGTCGGCAAAGCTCACGCGCATGGCGGCATACACCGCCCGATCGTCCAGCGTCACGCCGAAATGCCGCGCCGCCGCGCATAGCGCACGCGCGGAATGGGGATAGCTGTCAAAGAGCGTCCCGTCAAAATCCCAGATGTAATCTGTGTAGAGCTTCATAGAATAAAAAGCGGAGAGAGCGGAGCATACCGCTCCGCTCTCTCTTAGGAGCCGTCCAGAAATTATTCATACAGAATGCGAAGGATGAATTCGTCAGTGCAAGGCGGAGGAGGGAGGCGTGCCGGGGCACGTTGACCGACGACAACGCCGCAATG
>CADCAS010000026.1:17997-74587 GCA_902799465.1 uncultured Eubacteriales bacterium | reverse complement strand
TTTGGTATCTCGCACTTATCGTCTCCACTTTTTTGACAGACTAAACGAACCCTCTTGCATTTACTCTGTCATTACTGCGTTTACTTTGGCAAGTGACCGCTATTTCATCAGCATTATTATAACAACTTGCCTGTCCAAAAGTCCTCCCTTGATCTCATTATGCTCTGGCAAAATTGTTAAATCTATGCTATAATGGAATGGGGGTGTTATTGTGGCTAAAACAAAACTGAAGATGCTGTACCTGGTAAAGATATTTATGCAGGATACGGATGACGAACATAAACTCACCTTACAACAGATCGTAGATAAGCTCGGTGAACATGACATAAAGGCGGATCGCAAGACGCTTTATCAGGATTTTGAAGAGCTTCGGCAATACGGTTTTGATATCATAAGTGAACAGATCGGCCACAATACCTTTTATCATTTGGGCGCCCGGAGCTTTGAATTGCCGGAGCTGAAGCTGCTGGTGGATTCTGTACAAGCCGCGAAGTTCATCACGGACCGGAAATCCAGAGAACTGATCCGAAAGCTGGAAGGTCTGACAAGCCGGCATCAGGCCCAACAGCTTCACCGCCAGGTTTTTATTTCTGGACGCGTCAAGGCGATGAATGAAACCATCTACTATAATATCGATAAGATACACGAAGCCATCAATGGCGATCTTCAGATCTGCTTCCAGTATTGCCAATGGGATGTCAACAAGGAGATGAAGCCCCGAAAAAAGGGGATGCGATATCAGGTCAGCCCCTGGGCAATGTGTTGGGACGATGAGAACTATTATCTCGTGGCATATGATTCAGAGGCCGATAAGATCAAGCACTACCGTGTGGACAAGATGCAGAAAATTTCGATGACCGAGGATACACGTCTTGGAAAGGAGCGGTTCAAGGAATTCGACATTGCAAGGTACGCCAAGAGTGTGTTTGGCATGTTCACCGGGGATGAGACTGAGGTCATTCTTCAGGGGGAAAACAGCATGATCGGCGTACTCATCGACCGCTTTGGCAAGGACGTTCCCCTTTCCGTTGTGGATGAAGATCATTTCGAAGCGAAGGTCAAGGTAGCCCTCAGTCCACAGTTTCTTGGATGGGTCATGGCCCTGGGACGGGGCATCAGGATCGCGGGCCCGGAAGATGTCGTGGAACGGATGCGGGATGAAATTCGGCGGCTAAACGATCAATATTTCTGACGAGAGAATTTTTTCGGACTCTATTGGATGAAGCCAGAACGAGAGAGGATTTTTGTACAGCTCCTTTGATATACTGTACCTGTACAGAGGAAACAGAATGTCAAAGGAGGTCTTATTATGTGCAGCGTGTACATCACCATTGCAGGTACCCGCCACTACTTCGGGCAGGAGTTCATCCAGCCGGATATGACCGTCAGGCTGATCAAGGAGCCTGACAACGAGCACGACCGGGAGGCCATCCGTGTAGAGCTGGACGGTCTGGGCAAGATCGGCTATGTCGCTAACAGCCCATACACCGTGCTGGGCGAGAGTTTTAGCGCGGGCAGGCTCTATGATCGCATCGGCGATACCGCCGAAGCCACCGTTCTCTACAACCTGCCCGGCGGCGTGCTGTGCCGGGTGGACGACATTCTTCCACTGCCCCTGCCTGTAATCGAAGAGGAGGAATCGGAATGAGCACCCTCATATTGCTTGTGATGCTTTTGTACATCGTGTCTCCGGTGGATGCGTGCCCAGGCCCTTTCGACGACATCCTCGTGTTGTTGGTATGTATGGCTCTGCGAAATAAGCTGTCCGATTCCTGAAAGACGCGGTTATAATGATGACAGCAGGGAGGTGCTGGCGTGATCTTACTTTGCATTATCATTTTCCCTTTTGCGGTGTTGGGTGAATTGTTGAAAATGAACCGGTAAATGAATACGAGAACGGACTGTCGTCCCGGATATCCGGGACGATTATAGATTCTACCTGCGAATGACAGGATTGCTTTTATCAAAGCGTTGTATTAAAATGATTGATGGAGAGAGGGCGTACTGCGTATGCTTACCATTCCTGATACTGAGCGCCTGCGATTTATCGTGGGCAAAACATCATACGATGATCTGTTTAAGGATATCTTTCATGCCAACGACTGGTACGAGAGGATGAACGCTGAAATAAAGCAGCTGACCGGAGATGCCTGGAAGGCAGCAACTGTGGAATACATCAGACGCATGGAAGCGGATATACAGTTTATCATCCACCATGTAGCACCCAAGGATGGCGATCCGAATGTCACCATTTATATCTATGCCGAAACCTTGGCAGGCAGCCCTGTTGGCCGAGTCATTATCAATGGCTCGACCTCGACCCACCCCACCATCGACATTCGTCTTTTGAGGGAATATAGAAACCAGGGATACGGCTATGAGATGCTTCGGGCGATTGTGAACGCCATTTTTAGCCAGCTTCCTATCGACCACCTTGAGTATGATGTTCTGAAAAGTAATGAGCCGAGCATGCGTTTGATCCAAAAGTTGGGCGGACGTCTTGTGTATGGTGATAACGATGGAGAGATGTACGAACTGTATCCGGATGAAAGAGAGGCAACAGAGCAACATGATTTGTAAGTACAGAAATGTATCCGAGCGCGACATGGATTTGCTCTTCATGGAAGCGTTTGCAACGGATACTGAATTCGTACAGCTTTTCATTAACGAAACGCAGCATACTGGGAAATCCGTGACTCTTGTCAGCGCCGAGCGCTCAAAGGTCGACACCGGTCTTGGAGAGAGCGATCTTACCGTCATTTATTCAATAGACGATGTTCGATTCGCTCTTTTGATCGAAGATAAAATCGACGCCATTGCCATGCCAGACCAGCATGCGCGCTATTTGAAGAGAGGCAACAAGGGAATTGAGCGGGGCGAATACAGCGGCTTCGACGCTTTCATTCTGTGTCCGATCAAATACAGGGAGTCGAATGATGAGGCCGCTAAATATGAGCACTTCGTGAGCTATGAAGCGTGCAGGGATTACTTTGGCTCCAAAGGTGATGCACACAGCCAGCTCCGATTCCAACAAATCTCCCAGGCACTGGAAACCGTGAAGGCTGAATACAAGGTCGATCTGAATGAAATAGCCATCGACTCCTTCCAGAAATACGCAGCCTATCAGAGGGAATATTATCCCCGGCTCAGGCTTTTGAACCATGCGGACAGCAAGAAAGTCAACGGATGGTGGCCGTCCTATGCGGTGGGCTTCAAGGGAGCATATATCATTCATAAGACCAACTTCAATTGGGTCGACCTGACGATCAACGGCGCGGCAGATCGCATCGCGGAGCTCGGCGTCATACTGAAATGGCTGCATCAGAATGGGCACAGTCATATCACCCTGGAGAAGACAGGGAAATCGGCGGCCTTCCGCATTCATACGCCTGAAATCAAAATGAGCACACCTTTCAGCCAATGGAAGATGGGAGATCTCAACGCCTCCTTTGAGGCCATACAGGAGCTGGCTGACCTTGCGATGATGTTTGCAGTGATCAACCGAGTGATATTTGAAAAATGATGGGAGGATATACATATGGCAGAAACAAAGATGTATAAGCTTATGGGACCGGATGGTAATTTCTATCTTTCGCCTGAGAAGGGCTTGTTTGGCGGTAATGGTGCGGCAAAGATCTATGGCCGTTTGGACTGTGGGGCGGCGCTAAACGCTATCAAACAGAATGGAGAGCTTTACAATTCCACAAAGGTATTCTTCAAGGATGAAGCCGATGCCATTGCGGCTGGTTTTCGTCCTTGCGGCAACTGTATGAAGGCGCATTACAAGCTCTGGAAGGAAGGCAAGATCATTCCTGGTGATCTGGAAGCCACGAAGCGGAATATCGATTTCCCTCTGGAAAGAGAGGAAATGCAATAAGGAACGATTATGGCACTTACAAAGACCAGTTTCATGCGTGGGATGCAGTGCCCAAAGATGCTCTGGCTGGACAAGCACAAGCCCAGCCTTAAAGTCATTCCGCCGGAGATCCAGGCGCGGCTTGATGCCGGGAACGAATTTGGCGACCTCGCCATGGGCATATTTGGCCCTTATGAGGAGATGACCATCTACCTTCCCGGCACCACTGTTCCCGATAAGAAAGCCATGCTCACCAGAACGCAGGACGCGATGGCGCGTGGCGTCGAGGTCATCTGCGAGGCGGCTTTCAGCAACTATAATAATTACTGTGCCGCAGACATACTTCGAAAGACGGAGACCGGCTACGATATCTACGAGGTCAAGAACGCGCCGGAGATTTCGGAGCAGTTCATCAAGGACGCTGGATTTCAATATTACATCATCACCCGGTGCAAGGTGCGAATCGGAAGGGTGTTCATCGTCATCCATGGATCTGATGAGGAAAGTCCTTTTGTGCCGGTGGATGTCACCGCACAGGCCAAGGGTTATTACAAATGGGTCAACGACCATATATGGGAACTGAACCGCAGGCAGAAGGAACCGGAGGAGATCGTGATCGAACCCGGCGAGCAGTGCCTGAAGCCCTATGAATGCTGGTACTATGGCTACTGCCATGGTGGGAAGCAGACGGAAGAGAGGGGGGATGACTGATGCCATTTCAAATTATCCGAAGCGACATCACGAAGGTCAAAGCCGATGTCATCGTAAATACGGCCAATCCGCATCCGATCATCGGCGGCGGGACGGACAGCGCCATCTATCGCGCCGCCGGGGAAGAGGCATTGCTTGCGGAGCGACGGAAGATCGGTGACATCTCCCCGGGACAGGCTGCGGCGACACCCGCTTTCAACTTGTCCGCGAAGTACATCATCCATACGGTAGGCCCCGAATGGATCGACGGCAACCACCACGAGCGGGATACCCTGCGCTCCTGCTATGCCAATTCGCTGTCGCTGGCAGCGGCGCTGAAGGCCGGGAGCATCGCCTTTCCGCTGATCGCCACCGGCGTCTATGGCTTTCCAAAGGACGAGGCGTTGAACATCGCCATCGCGGAGATCGGCGGGTTCCTGCTCACCCATGATGTGAAGGTCATACTCGTCGTGTTTGACCGACAGGCCTTTGAGCTTTCAGGGCAGCTGGTCGGGAAGATCGAGGAATACATCGACGAGCATGGCGTCGGGCTGGCAAGCCGCTCCGAGTACGGCGATCGGCGAAGCCGCCGCAGACGCATAGAGGAAGAACTGCTTCTGAGGGATATGGCTCTCTCAGAGGAGAGGCCGATATGTGGGAATGTGCCTCCGTCCTCTGTATCTCCATTTGTGGATATGGAGGGCAAGAGCCTGGATGATGTTCTGGAAACAACCGGCGAGACCTTCCAGCAGCGGCTGTTCCGACTCATCGACGCAAGTGGCATGGATGACGTGACAGTATACAAGCGTGCCAACATCGATCGCAAGGTATTCTCCCGCATCCGCTGCAAACAGGATTACAAACCGAAAAAGCGAACGGTGGTGGCCTTCGCCATCGCGCTGGAGCTGGATCTGCCGACCACGCTGGACCTGCTCTCAAGGGCGGAGCTGGCGTTTTCCCCCAGCAGCCGGTTCGACCTCATCGTTTCCTATTTCATCACCAACCGAATCTATGACATCTACAAAATCAATACCGTGCTCTTCGATTATGGCCAGCCGTGCCTGGGAGAGTAGGAATCGAGAACGGGAATTTGTCGTCCGGCAAACGACACATTCCCGTTTCTTTTCTGCTATACTGTTTCCATCAGGAGGTGGTGACGGTGCTGAACATGAACGAAGCGAAAGACATCGCCAGCAGCCGGCTTAAAGACATCAGTGGCTGTACGGAATTCTCGAACGCCTATATGTTCTTCAATCCCAGAAGCGAGAATGTAATCGGCGGGTTTGACATGCCGGTATTTGTGCTGAAGGAAAGCGGGAAGGTGGTTTTGGCGTTCGAATACTACACGACCATGGCCGGCGAGGTAATACGGACCATACAGTTTTAGGAGGCAAAATAAATGTACGGAGCAATACTTGGAGATATGATCGGAGCGCCCTATGAGTTCGATCGGGGCGACAAGACGAAGAACTTCCCGCTGTTCGTTCGGAGCAGCCAGTTTACGGACGATTCCGTCATGACCATCGCGGTGGCTGAGGCCCTGATGGACACCATGGGACAGTCGGACGACGCTATTCGGGCAGCGTTGGTGAAGTCCATGCAGAAGTGGGGTCGGAAGTATCCCCACGCAGGCTATCAGGGATGCACTCCTGCCTAAGCTGATGTCTGGGGAAATCGACGTCTCCAGCGTCACCATTTAAGCTGCAAAATTATCGTTTACTGCATTATTTAAGTAAATCCGTTCTGATAGATTGTCGACAATACTAACAATTGCGTCCCTCTCCTGCTTGCTTGGTATCGGCACTGATAAGCTTTGTAAAAAATCTAAATCAAACTTACCAGCACCTATACCTGTGACTCCAACTTTTGCCATAAGATAATGCTTTTGAGACATTATCCAATAGAAAATGAACTTACTGGAAACATCACTTATTGTCTCCATGCACTTAACATCCTGATTGAAAGCAACGGCATTAGTCACGTAACAAATAGGTATACCATTATATAAGCCACTTCCTCTTGTAAGGAGAAGGAGGGAACCTGCGGGAGCTAACCGACTTCCATTTTTGAGACCAGATTCAGTAATAAACAGGTCAGAAGTCGAAACACGCTCTTCCTTCATGGTTTTTGCACTAATCCATGGAATATCTCCATTCCAGTATTCAGGCTTCTTCTTGCTTGGCGTTCCACCCGAAGAAAAAGTAACCAGGTCGCCTAATGGTTTTCTGCTCCAATTAGACTTCATACCCAATCGCCCCCAGCTTCTCCCGAATTTCCTGCTCCAGCCGATGGGATTCCTCAAACAGCCCGGACAGCTCTTTCGTCAGGCGATCCATCTTTTCCTCGAAGGGTTCGCCGTCGTCCTCGACCTCTTCGATGCCCACATAGCGGCCGGGGGTGAGGATGTAGTCCTGCTTGGCGATCTCCTCCGTCGTAGCCACAGCGCAGAAGCCCTTGACATCTTCCAGGGTGCCCTCGCAGTATGCCTGATAGGTCTGCGCCATCCGCTGGATGTCCTCGTCCGTCAGCTCGCGGTTCTTGCGCGTGACCATCGTGCCCATCTTGCGGGCGTCGATGAACAGCGTCTTTCCCGGCTGCCGCTTCTGCTTGCTGATGAACCACAGCGAGACGGGAATCTGCGTGGTGTAGAAGAGCTGCGTCGGCATGGCGACGATGCAGTCCACCAGGTCGGCGTTGACGATGTTCTTGCGAATCTCACCCTCGCCGCCGCTCTGGGAAGACAGCGCGCCGTTGGCCAGCACCATGCCGATCTTACCGCGGGGCGCGAGGTGATAGATCATGTGCTGGAGCCAGGCAAAGTTGGCGTTGCCCGCCGGCGGCATGCCGTACTGCCAGCGCGGATCCTCAGTCAGCTTGTCCGCGCCCCAGGGGGAGAGGTTGAAGGGCGGATTTGCCATCACGAAATCCGCCTTCAGGGTCGGGTGCAGGTCGTTGGTGAAAGTGTCCGCCTGGTGCGGCCCCAGGTTCGCTTCGATGCCGCGAATAGCCAGGTTCATCAGCGCCATCTTGCGCGTGGTGGCGTTGGCCTCCTGGCCGAATATGGAAATGCTGTTGATGTTGCCACTGTGGTTCTGCACGAACCGGGCACTCTGCACGAACATACCGCCCGAGCCGCAGCAGGGATCTATAAAGACGCTGTCTTTGATACAAATGAAAAAGCCTTCCCCGGTACATAGGTGCCGGAAAAGGACTGAAAACAAGGGCTTCCGAGGTTCCGCTGTGTTTTACAGCAGAGCTTCGGGAGCCCTTTTTTGCTTTATGCAGTTGTCATTGTTTGGGATGCGTGCCGGAGAAACTTACCCTCCCTCACACTGGCGACAGGCAAATAATTAAAATGTGGTCGAATAATTAAAAGGTGCGGGAATAATTAAATTGTGCAGGTAATCGTTAAAAGGTGTCAGTTTGCCTCTCCACCTTCACCGTCTTATCCTTCATAGAGATCTTCCCAATCTTGAAGCCGTATGCCTCCAGCTCCTTCTTATAGGTCAGGAATGCGTGGTCTATGGGAAAACCGCAGACTGTCTCTACAGTTTCAAAAGACAAGACCTCTGGCTCGTTCCTTTTTATGTACTCCCACAGTGGATCGTATTTACTCATGTTTCCTCATTCCCGCTCGTTTTTCGTAATCGTTCCGTCCGGATGCAGTGTCCCTCTGATGCACTTGTGGCCTTTCACTTTATAGCACATATTGCAGGAGACACAGTCGGACGGCCTAAGATCACCGTTCTGCCATCTGGCGATCAGGCCCGGTTCACGAATAAGCGGTCTGGCTACAGAGAACATGTCGCAGGCATCCTCGTTCAGAATCTGCTCCATGTGCTCCTTGCTCCTGTGGCCGCCAGTCAAGATTACAGGGATAGAGATATTCCTTTTCAGTTCCTTTCCGAAAGACGCAAAGTATCCCTCAGAGTCTCCGGGCTTGATCTTTGACACAGAAGCATCCATGCCGCTGACCTCGATGATATCGATTCCTGCAGCTTCGATCAGTTTGCAGATGGCAATGCTCTCTTCTTCTCGAATGCCGTCCGGTCTGCCATCTGTGCTGTTGATCTTGGCCAGAATCGGAAGATCATCGCACTGCTCACGTATACCACGGATGATTTCCAGCGTCAGTCTGCATCGGTTTTCGATGCTGCCTCCGTACTCATCCGTCCTGTGGTTGAACGCAGGACTCATGATCTTGTTGAGCAGGAAGCCATGAGCGCAGTGAAGCTCCACGCCATCAAAGCCCGCTTTCTTGGCACGGACTGCCGCAGAAATGAAATCTTGAACAACCTCTCTGAGCTCATTCTGGGTCATTTCATCAGGGATGATCTGTGCTCCGCCCCTGAAATATCCACCATAGGCAAGCTGTGCCACCATGAGAGCATCTGCCTGATGAACCATGTCTGTAAGTTTTTATACTCCGGGATCACAGCATCATCCTGCAGTCTGGTGAAGCCCGGAACAGGATAGTCATATACGGACACCATGGTCATTTCGGAGATGATAAGTCCAGCTCCGCCTTCAGCAAGTTCCTTGTAGATGTCATAAAGGCTCTCCGGAATATGCCCATCAAGGTCTGCCAGATTCCTTCCGACAGATGCAGCGGCTATGCGGTTCTTGATTTCCAGTCCCGAAATTATGAGTCTATCAAAAATTGTCTTCATTGACATAGCCTCTTTCCAAGCTCATAAGCATTCTGCAGATCAAACGGGAACTGCTTGTCCCGTACTTCGGCCTTGTGTGCCTCATTGAACATCCCGGCATAGTACCTTCTGTAATCGGTGAACTGATAAGTATCACAGGCATACAACGTTTCGCAGCTACCGAATATCATGCTGATCATTTTGGCAGTGTTCTTGAAGGCCGCGCCACCACCCATTTTGATATGCATGGTGGTTGCATTCCCGGTGACGATCAGTCCGCATTTTTTCTTGATTGGGAGCAGCTCATCATGCGTGTTGTCATCCTCGTAGTGCATCGTCGGGAACAGCATGCGATGGATGACCGATGCCGCTTCGCCGGTCAGGTCGCCGTAGTAGATTGGTGTCCCAATAACCACAGCGTTAGCCTCATGGATCTTCTCCAGCACAGGCCGCAGCTCATCCCGGATGGCGCAGATGCCGTTCGTTTTATTTCCCCTGAGCTTACAGGCAAAGCAACTCTTACAATCGGTAAAGCTGAGGTCAAACAGATGAATGAGCTCCGTTTCCGCTCCTACTTCCTTTGCACCTCGCTCGGCTTCCAGAAGCATCTTGTGGGTGTTCCAGTTTTTTCGCGGGCTGCCGTTTAAGAATATCGCCTTCATTGGCACATCCTCCTTCCAAGCTCATACGCCTTATCCAGATCCTTCGGATATTCTTCCTCCAGATGCTTTTTCTTCTGCACAGGATCAGCGCGGTCAACGCTGATGTTGTATTTGCTGTAATCCGTGAACTGATAGGCATCGTTGCTGTAGAGCATCTCCGCAGGTCTGCCGCCCATCATGTATCCGAGTTGCTGACCGTAATAGTTAAACTGCTGATCATAACCGATCTGTCGCATCTGGCCATCTGTCGCTCCCATCGTGACGATCATGGCACAGCGCTTCGGCTTTTCCATCTTGCGCCCATGGTCAAAGGAACTATAGCTGACATTGGTAAACATCAGGCGCTCCCAGAACAGATTCAGCTGTGCGCTCATCTTTCCAAGATAGACCGGTGTACCAATTACCAGCACATCTGCATCTCTCACCGCATCCATAACCGGTTTCAGACCGTCAGGATAGGTGCAGGCTCCGGCAGTCTTGGAGCCTTTTATTTTACAAGCAAAACAGCTCCGGCATCCGGTGAACGGCTCCAGATCATAGAGGTCAAAGAACTGAACCTCCGCACCTGCATCCTTTGCTCCTTCAGATGCTTTCACCATCAATTTATGGGTATTCCAGCCCTTGCGAGGACTTCCGTTGATAAATACCGCTTTCACAAACATACCTTCTTTCCAAGCTCATAAGCCTTTTCCAAATCCAACGGAAACTGCTTTTCTCTCAATTCAAATCGTCTCTCTATGTCAACTGTGCCGAAATGGAACTTGTCGTAATTCTTCATATGCAGCGTTTCATACGCTTCTACGGGAGCGGATTTGTCATGTCCGCCTTCTCGATCTGAATCTCATAGCCCTCCCGCTCTGCGACTGCCCGTTCGGAAGCAAGCTGTTTCTCCGAATAATCCAGCACATAGCATTCTGCTCCAAGTGCAGCAAAAATGGGCATCTGCTGACCACCGCCGGAAGCAAGGCCAAGTACCCGCTTGCCCTCAAGTTTACCAAGCCACACATGCGGAACCGGCTTATTCGGCGTCAGCACCACATTCCATTCGCCCTGCTGTGCCCTGAGATATGTCTCGTGGGAGATAGGCTGTCCCCATTCCCAGCCTTCCGACACCCAGCGGTCAAACATTTGCGCGTTGTAATCGGTATATCCTCTTATAGAGGCCTCCGGGATCATGATCACGCCTCCGCCAGTTTATTCACAGCCTCTTCCTCTGTAGGCACAAAGAAAAAGTCATGTCCATTGTTTGACTCATAAATGAAGTCATGCAGCGGCTTGCTGGTGTATACGGAGAAGTCTCCGTAGATCGCCAGCTTGCCCTCGTAATTGATATACTTCTGCAGGATTTCACCAGCCACACCGGAACTGAGAATAAAAAACTCATTGCAAATCAGTTCTTTGTTGACCGCCAGTAATTTTGTGCCTGCGTCATACTTTGCCGTCATGAGCAGATCAATTGCCGACTGTGTGTCAGTGATGACTTTATCATCGCTGCGGACAACCGCTATTTCTTTTCCGTTTCTCTCTATCTTTTCAAAATTCATGTTTATCACTCCTCAAATATAATTCCCTTCATATCTTCTCTACATTCACCGTCTTCTCCTTCATGGAAATCTTCCCGATCTTGAAACCATACGTCTCCAGCTCCTTCTTGAAGGTCAGGAAACTGTGGTCAATCGGAAAGCCGCAAACCTTCTCCACAGTATTAAAGGTCAGGATGGTCGGCTTGTTCTCCTGTATGTACTTCCACAGTGGTTCGTATTTGCTCATAACTCATCTCCCGGCACAAACGGTACCTGTTCGTTTTCTTTCATGCATTCTGTCCGTTCCTGATCGCTCGTTCAGCATTTATGCGTAAAACATTGGTATCCTCCGGCATCAGGTGGTTATCTGTTTTAGCAATCACTTCTGTTCGTAAGAATTCGTCGGTCTGCTCCAGCAATTTCCCCGGAACAAGCTTAGAGGCAATTTCTTCAAGATCAGAAAACGGCTCGCCTTCGTCCCAGTTATGCCGACGGTTATGCGGACAGGCATCCTGACAGTTATCGCAGCCACAGATCCATTCCTCAAACATGGATTCCTCTAAAAATGGCGGCACGTTCCCTTTGCCGAATGTAGTCCAGAAAGAGATGCAACGCATCGGTTCCATCGTATATGGCGCACACAGAGAACCACTTCTGCAAGCCTTCTGACACAGGGTACAGGCATCGGCGCAGGGTCTTGGCGATATATTCTGGTGGAGCACACATTCCCGGTCAATGATATAACCTGTCAAACCCACAAAAGAGCCCTTGTCAGTGTAGAAAAAGTTGTTCTTTCTTATAATGCCCAGTCCAGCTTTCATCCCGACATAGCGTAGTGGTATGTGACCTTCCTCCCAGCGAATCCCGTGAGCGGTCATCCAATTTTCAAATTTCCTGTGATCATACGCTTCCGTGTGCCCTTCCTCTGGGGAGAGAAAGAAAGCTTTTGCATACCGTTTGCGCAGCTCCGGGGGAAAACGATATTTCCCATGTTCGGCCGTCAACACAACGATGGATTTTGCCCACGGATAGCGTTCTTTTACCGGTTCGTAATTGGCTTTGACGCCCTCGTAAAAACCGATACTTGATGGTACATCCTCCATTCGTTTTTTCAGAAGGGCTGCGCTATCACTGATATCCTCTGGAGCAATGATTCCACAGTTGTCGTATCCGGATGCTAATGCAGCCTCGTATATTTCCTGAAAAAGCTCCACAACAATCACCTCTGAAATCCGGATTGATTTCACTCATAATCGATCCGTTCAATCTTGAAAATGACCGGCCTTGTTCCGTCGGAGCAACAGGCGATTATCTCGTTTTCCCTGTCCATCCAGCCCTTCATGATGGAACCGCCCTGAAGGCCGGTGTAGATATATCTGCTTATGACGTCCCATAGTTCCGAACAGTGCGGCATCTTCGGGCCACCAGCAACTTTGTCAGGAACGGCATGTCGTCCAGCATCTCCTTGGTACCTTCGGTCCAAACCTCGTCGTCACCGGAGTGGCCGAAAAGTCCTACGCTGATGACGATGTTGCCTTCCAGCGTCAGGCGCTTCTGGGCCTCCATGAATGCATCCTTGAAGGACGATGTTCTTGTATTCTGAGGCGTCCATGTTGCCGCGTAGCACGCAGGCAGCGTCCCATATTTGTTTCTCAAAGCCAATGTCGGCGGTTGTCTTGATGTCAGGCATATGTCCTCCCAAATTCCTATTAGGCTAAACTGTTTTGCTTGATACAGATATAGTATGTTATGTTTAGTATAGCAAAATTGAAGCCTGTTTTCAACAGCATTCGGAATGTTTGGTAGGGCAGAGAAGAGAACCGTATATTGACATAAAAAAACAGGACCTGATCTTGCAATCAAGTCCTGCCGTCGTTGGTGGAGCATACCGGATTCGAACCGGTGACCTCTACAATGCGAATGTAGCGCGCTAGCCAACTGTGCTAATGCCCCAAATTATGGCTTAGATTTTTGTTCAGAATCTACAAACTGTTTCGTCTGGGTTATCAGCTGTCGGGGTGATAGTAAAAACGGTTCGTTCTAGCCAACTGTGCTAATGCCCCAAATTATGTCTTAGATTTTTGTACAGAATCTACAAACTGTTTCTTCGGGGTTATTAGCCGATTGGGTGATAGTAAGAACTGTTCGTTCTAGCTAACTGTGCTAATGCCCCAAATTACGGCTTAGATTTTTGTACAGAACCTACAAACTGTTTTGCTTGGGTTATCAGCTGTTGGGGTGAGAGTAAGAACTGTTCGTTCTAGCCAACTGTGCTAATGCCCCAGATTGTTATTTTAAGAGCGGCGAATATCTCTCTCAAAACGACCATGAAATATTATAGCACAAAGGGAAGAAAAAGCAATGGGGTGGGGTGTTAAATGAAGGATAATATCAGGTTAATGCAGCGGGCTTGCGCTTCCAGCGGCGGAGGTAGTAGGTGACCTCGATGGCGCAGCAGGTCATCCAGCCGACGGGGTAGCCGAAGCCGACCCAGAAGGGGGTATTGGCGATGAAGCGGGTGAGGACGAAGAGGTAGACCTGGCGGACGGCGACGAAGCTGAAGAGCATGATGAACATGGGACCCTTGGAGTCGCCGCGGCCGCGGAGGGCGCCGGCGAGGGTATGGTTGACGCAGTTGAAGAGGAGGAAGAAGGTATTGGCGCGGATGAAGAGCACGCCGTATTCGATGACGGAGGTGTCGGGGGTGAAGAGCTGGACGGCGGGGGTGGCGAAGATGTAAATCAGCAGGCCCACGCCGCCGGTGATGGCCACGGACAGCAGTATGGTGGTCAGGGTGCCGCGGTCGGCACGCTCGGTCTGATTCGCGCCGATGTTCTGGCTGACGAAGGTGGTGGCGGCCATGGCGGTGGACTGCATGGGCAGCATGATGAACTGGTCCAGCTTGTTGTAGCAGCTCCAGCCGGGCATGCAGGAGGAGCCGAAGAAGTTGATGTAGCTCTGTACAAACACGTTGGACAGCGAGGTGATGACGGACTGTATGCCCGCGGGCAGGCCCACGGCGAAGATGCGCCGCAGCACCGGCAGGTTGATGGACAGGTCCCGCCACACGAGGCGGTAGATGTCCCTGGCGCGGGTCAGCAGCCCGAGGGTCAGCGCGGCGGAGATGGCCTGGGCGATGATGGTGGCGTAGGCCACGCCCGCGATGCCGGCCTTGAGCCAGACCACGAAGGCCAGGTCCAGTATGATGTTCAGCACGCTGGTGAGGATCAGAAACAGCAGCGGGCGCGTGGTGTCGCCCACGGCGCGGAGGATGCCCGAGCCCATGTTGTAGATCAGCAGCCCGGCAAAGCCTGCGAAGTAGATGCTCAGATAGGTCACCGCGTCCTCAAACACGTCGTCAGGCGTGGCCATCAGCCGCAGCATGGGCCGCACCATCGCCAGCCCCAGCGCCGTGAACGCCGCGCACAGCACGAACGTCATGGCCATGGTGGTCTCGATGGCCTCGTGGAGGCGGTCCATGTCCCGCGCGCCGAAGTGCTGGGCGATCACCACGCCCGCGCCCACGGAGAAGCCGTTGAAGAAGAACACCAGCATGTTCACCACCATCGTGGTGGCGCCCACCGCCGCCAGCGCTTCCTTGCCCACAAAGTTGCCCACCACGATGCTGTCCACCGTGTTGTAGAGCATCTGGAAGATGTTTCCCAGCATCAGCGGCAGGGAGAACAGTATGATCTGCTTCAGGATCGGACCGCGGGTCATGTCGCGGGTGACGGATTTGCGGGGCATTTGCAGGACTTCCTTTTTTGTTAGGGAGTAGGGAGTAGGCAGTAGGGAGTAGGGGAGGACGGCGGGATGCTGTCGTTCTGTTCGGTCGAATGATGGATAGAAATGTGTCTGGGTGTGGAGATGACCTATCATTAAAAGATTAGCGCGAGACGCGGATGGCGCGGCGGCGTTCGGCGGCCTCGTATTCGCGGCGCTCGGCGTCGGTTTTTGGGGTGAAGGGAGGAACGGGGACGGGGCGGTCCTCGTCGTCCAGGGCGACGAACACCAGATAGGCCCGGTTCACCGGCTTGCGCGCGCCGTCCAGCTGCTCCACGTAGCTGTCCACCCGCACCTCCAGCGATGTGCGGCCCGTCCAGGTGACCACCGCCTCCTGCACCACCGTGTCGTTCAGATAGGCGGGGTTGAGAAAGTTCAGGTTGTCCACGCACACCGTGGTCACCGCCCGCTGGGTGTAGCGCCGCGCTGCCACCGCGCCCACCACGTCGATCCAGGCCATGATCTGCCCGCCGAACAGGCGCGGCTTCTTGTATCCGTTGCAATGCTGCGGCAGCACGATCTGCACGCTGGTGGTGATGTCAGGCATGGGAACCTCCTTGAGTCAGGCGTTGGGTTAAGGCATTAGGCATCAGGCATTAGTCGGGCAGCGGCAATCCTTTGGTTTTCTACGTAGAAAAGGAAGCATCGCTTATACGCCAATGATCTCTGTCGGCGCGCTGTCCCGTGCCGCAGCCCCACTGATGCCTGATGCCTGATTCCTGATGCCTCGAATATATCGGTCTGTGACCGATATATTCAGTATACCATACTCCTTACCAATCGGCCAGCCGTCCCGCGGGTGTTTTCCGAAAATAAACATGGACTCGGGCTGTCGGGGTGTGGTATAATGGGTGAAAATGTCATTTTGGAGGACGAAATCGTGGATTACGCATCGCTACTCGCCGCCGAATTCAAGCTGCGCCCGCAGCAGGTGCAGGCGGTGATCGACCTGCTGGACGCGGGGAACACCATACCCTTCATTGCGCGCTACCGCAAGGAGGCCACGGGCTCGCTGGACGATCAGCTGCTTCGCGAGCTTGCGGAGCGCCTGGAATACCTGCGAAACCTGGACAAGCGCCGGGAGGAGATACGACGGACGCTGGAGGAGCAGGGCGTGCTGACGGAGGAGATCGAGGCTCAGTTCCAGAAGGCCCAGACCCTGGCGGCGCTGGAGGACATCTACCGGCCCTTCCGTCCCAAGCGGCGCACCCGCGCCACGGTGGCGAAGGAGAAGGGGCTGGAGCCGCTGGCGAACTGGCTGCTGGTCCAGCCCACCCGTGGGGACGTGGAGGCGCAGGCGGCGAAGTTCATCGACGCCGAGAAGGGCGTGGAGGACATCGACGCGGCGCTGGCGGGGGCGCGGGACATCCTGGCCGAGCGCATCAGCGACGACGCGCCGCTGCGGGGACGGCTGCGGACCCTGGTGGAGCGGGAGAGCGTCACCGAGACCAGGGCCGCCAAGGACGAGGACAGCGTGTACAGCATGTACTACGACTATCACGAGCCGGTCCGCGCCATGGCCCCGCACCGCATACTGGCCATCAACCGGGGCGAGCGGGAGGGCTATTTGAAGGTCGGCATGGCCGCGCCGGAGGAGAAGGCGGTGGACGCGGTGAAGCGGGCCTTCGTCCGGGGCGATTCGCCCGCCGCGCGGCAGGTGGGCATGGCCTGCGAGGACGCCTGGGACCGACTGATCTTCCCCTCGCTGGAGCGCGAGCTGCGCGCCGAGCTGACGGACCGGGCCAACGCCGCCGCCATCAAGGTGTTCTCCCAGAACCTCCACCAGCTGCTGATGCAGCCGCCCATCAAGGGCAAGGTGACCCTGGGCGTGGACCCCGGCTTCCGCACCGGCTGCAAGCTGGCGGTGGTGGATGAGAACGGCAAGGTGCTGGACACCGGCGTGGGCTACTTCACGCTGCCCGGCAAGTCGGCCGCGAAGGAGGCCGCGGCGCGGCTCATCAAGGATTTCGTTCACAAGTACAACGTCACCGCCATCGCCATCGGCAACGGCACGGCCTCCCGGGAGAGCGAGCAGTTCATCGCCGCGCTGCTGCCGGAGCTGCCGGGCGTAGCCTACATGATCGTGTCCGAGGCGGGGGCGTCGGTGTACTCCGCGTCGCCGCTGGCCGCCGCTGAGTTCCCGGACTTCGACGTCACCCAGCGCAGCGCCGTGTCCATCGCCCGCCGCATGCAGGACCCGCTGGCGGAGCTGGTGAAGATCGACCCCAAGGCCATCGGGGTGGGGCAGTACCAGCACGACCTCAAGCAGAACGAGCTGACCGACGCGCTGGACGGGGTGGTGGAGCAGTGCGTCAACGCCGTGGGCGTGGAGGTGTCCACCGCCTCGGCGGAGCTGCTCAGCCACGTGGCGGGCATCGGCCCCGCGCTGGCGCGCAACATCGTGGCCTACCGGGAGGAGAACGGCATCCCCACCCGCGCGGCGCTCAGGAAGGTGCCCAAGCTGGGCCCCAAGGCGTTTGAGCAGTGCGCGGGCTTTCTGCGGGTGATGGACAGCGCCAACCCCCTGGACGCCACCGCCGTGCACCCCGAGAGCTACGACGCCGCGAAGGCGCTGCTCAAGGCGCTGGGCTATGACCTCAAGGCCGTCACCGGCGCGGGGCTTCGGGACATCGGGCAGAAGGCCAGGGATTTCGGGCTGGAGAAGCTGGCCGCGGACCTGGGGCTGGGCCTGCCCACCCTGAACGACATACTGTCGGAGCTTCAGAAGCCCGGGCGCGACCCCCGCGACGACCTGCCCAAGCCCGTGCTGCACACCGACGTGCTGGACATCAAGGACCTCAAGCCCGGCATGGAGCTCACCGGCACCGTCCGCAACGTCATCGACTTCGGCGCGTTCGTGGACATCGGCGTCCACCAGGACGGCCTGGTCCACATCTCCCGCCTGGCCAACCGCTATGTCAAACACCCCTCCGAGGTGGTCAAGGTGGGGGACGTGGTCAAGGTCTGGGTGGTCAGCGTGGATGAGAACAAGAAGCGCATCGCGCTGACGATGGTGAAGGAGTAGAGGCATTAGGCATTAGGGGAGGACGGCGGAGCATACTCCGACACTCCTGGCCTTGAACGGGAAGTGGGGTATTTACAAGAATACGGAGGCTTGTCGTTCCCCAACTGATACCTGAGCCGCCTGGCTTTGCCCGGCGGCTCACGGCCCACGCATGAATGACAAGACGGATTGAAATCTTACAGAAAGGTTACGAATCGTACCTATTTCAATCACATGTACCGGCAATGCCTAAGCATGTGGATTCCCACGGTACCAGCCAGACAGGAAATTCGTGTCGTCAGGCGCGAATTTCCGCGTCCCTTCTTCCCTCGCGCAAAATCCGCAGATTTTGCGCGACAGGCTCACGTGCCCGGCGGCTCTATTTTTCTTGCGCTATAGCGTATATTTATGGTAAAATATGTGTATGACCGCGCGGGGCCGGGGCAGTCCTGCGCAATACCGCGCTGAAAGGACGTGTGCGACGATGAATTCCGACCGTGAGCACATAAACCTCGGGGAGCTCCAGCTGATGCCCGCGCTGCGGTGGATGGGGGAGCAGGTGCCTGGGGGCTTCTTTGTATACCGGGACGACGAGGAGCAGAAGCTGATCTACGTGAACACGGTCTGCCTGAGGCTGTTCGGCTGCGAGACGCAGGAGGAATTCACGGCACTGACCGGCGGCACCTTCCGCGGGCTGGTGCATCCCCACGACTACGAGCGGGTGCAGGCCTCCATCGAGGAGCAGATCGGCAATCCGTCCAACAACCGCCTGGACTATGTGGAGTACCGCATCCTCCGCCGGGACGGCACGATCCGCTGGGTGGACGACTACGGCCACTTCGCCCATATGCCGGGGTACGGCGACGTGTTCTACGTGTTCATCGGCGACATCACCGACAAGCACAACGCCCAGGAGGAGATGCACCGGGTGTCCAAGGTCTACGAGGGCATGATGGAGCAGTTCAACACCCTCGCGGAAAACAGCCTGACGGTGTTCCGCACCAACATCACCACCGGCGTGATCGAGGACGTGCGGGGCCGGGATCTGTACGCCTGCGACTACAAGGGCGGCTCCATCGCCGCGAGCGCGAAGATTCGCTCAGAGAGCTTCCTGCTCCCCGGCGACAGCGCGCAGTATGACGAGATATTCAAGCTGGACCGGCTGATGGAGCGCTATTACAAGGGCCTGGGTCCCGCAGTGTTCGTGGGCTACTGCCGGCGGGCGTCCGGACGGCAGTGCTTCGTGAAGTTCTCCGGGTCCGCGGCCATCGACCCCGTCACCGGCGATGTGATCTCCTTCGGCGTGGAGACCGAGTACAACACCGAGAAGGTCACCGAGGTGCTGAACCAGCGGGTGCTGGCGAGGCAGTACGACATGGTGGCCTACATCGTGGGCGACCACTACGGCGTGGTCATCGGCGAGGCCGAGAACATCAAGCACGGCAATATCTTTCCCCGGCAGCGGGACGGCGTCTATTACGATTACATCCGCTATCAGGTGATTCCCGCGGCCGCCGCCTCGATGCACGATCGGGAGCAGCTGGACGAAGCGCTGGCCGCGGAGACGGTGGCGCGCAGGCTGGAGGAGGACGACACCTACACCGTGGACGTGACCTGCGAGGAGAACGGCGAGCTGTTCTTCAAGCGCTTCACCTACTATCAGGTGGACCCGGAGGCCAAGTTCTATCTGCTTTTGAAGTCCGACATCACCGACGTGTTGCGGGAGGAGCGCGAGCGCAACCTGGCCCTGGCCGACGCCCTGCGCGCCGCCGAGCAGGCCAACGCCGCCAAGACCTCCTTCCTCTCCAGCATGAGCCACGAGATCCGCACCCCCATGAACGCCATCATCGGCCTGGACAGCATCGCCCTCAAGGACGAGGGCATCTCCGGGCAGACCCGGGAGTATCTGGAGAAGATCGGCAGCAGCGCGCGGCACCTGCTGGGCCTCATCAACGACACCCTGGACATGAGTCGCATCGAGTCCGGGCGCCTGGTGCTGCGCAAGGAGGAGTTTGCCTTCAGCACGATGCTGGAGCAGATCAACACCATGGTCATGTCCCAGTGCACCGACAAGGGCCTGCGGTTCGAGTGCCAGATCAACGGGTATGTGGACGACTACTACATCGGCGACGACATGAAGCTCAAGCAGGTGCTCATCAACATACTCTCCAACGCCATCAAGTTCACCGACGCCCCGGGCAGCGTCACCTTCACCGTCGAGCAGACCGCCGCCTTCGACAACCAGGCGACTTTGAAGTTCGTTATACGGGACACCGGCATCGGCATGAGCAAGGAATTTTTGCCCTCTGTGTTCGACAGCTTTACCCAGGAGGACGGCTCCCGCAACTCCAAGTACGGCAGCACCGGCCTGGGCATGGCCATCACCAAGAGCATCGTGGAGATGATGAACGGCACCATCACCGTGGATTCGGAGAAGGGCGTGGGCACCACGTTTACCGTGGTGGTCACCCTGCGCCAGTGCGCCAAGCGCCGCACCCACCGCAGGTACTTCAACCCCGGCGAGCTGCGGGTGCTGGTGGTGGACGACGAGGAGATCGCCGCCGAGCACGCCCGGATGGTGCTGGACGACGCGGGGGTCAAGGCCGACGTCTGCCTGAGCGGGCGCGAGGCGCTGCACATGCTGGAGGTGGCCCACACCAAGATGGAGCCCTACAACCTGGTGCTGCTGGACTGGCGGATGCCCGACATGGACGGCGTGGAGACCGCGCGGCAGATCCGGCAGCGCTACAACAACGAGACCACCGTCATCATCATCACCGCCTACAACTGGGACGACATACTGGACGAGGCCCTGCACGTGGGCGTGGACAGCTTCCTGGCCAAGCCGCTGTTTGCCTCCAACGTGCTGGATGAGTTCGAGCGCATCGCCCGCCGCAACAACATGAGCCTCTACAAGGAGCGCCAGCGCGCAGACCTCAGGGGGCGGCGCATCCTGATGGCCGAGGACGTGTTCATCAACGCCGAGATCATGAAGCAGCTCATCACCATGAAGGAGGCCGAGCTCGACCACGCCGAGAACGGCAGAATCGCGGTGGACATGTTCGCCGAAAGCGCGCCAGGGACCTACGACGCTGTGCTGATGGACATTCGCATGCCCGAGATGGACGGCCTGGAGGCCACCCGCCGCATCCGCGCCCTGGACCGCCGGGACGCCCAAACCGTGCCCATCATCGCCATGACCGCCAACGCCTTCGACGAGGACGTCCAGCTCTCCCTCCAGGCCGGCATGAACGCCCACCTCTCCAAGCCCGTCGAGCCCGATCACCTCTACCAGATGCTGGAGGAGCTGATCTGGGAGGCGGGGAATGGGGGAGAGGGAGGCGTTGGGCGTTAGGGGTGACGGCAGCCAGCCGCATGGCCGACGAGAACGAGCGCCGCTTGGTCATCGGCGTCAACAGCATCAACGCCCAGGTGCAGCGCCAGCTGGACTACGACGCCGCCCGCGCCCGGAGTGACACCTATTCCCACATCGCGCAGGCGCTGTCCTGGGAATACTACAGCATCTATCTGGTCAACACCGAGAGCGGCGGGTTCATCGAGTACTCCTCCAGCCAGGGCTTCAGGAAGCTCCAGGCGGAGCAGAACGGCGCGGACTCCTTCAAGCATTGCCGCCGCAGCGTGCTGCGCATGCCCGACGACCTGGACCGGAAGTACATCGTCATCGGCATCAGCAACGTGGACGAGCAGATGAAGCGCGAGCAGGAGATGGTCGTCATCCGGGACAAGGCCAATCGCGACGCCCTCACCGGGGTCAGGAGCAAGCACGCCTATGTGGACGCCGTGGCCGAGATCAACACCCACATCGACATGGGCCAGGTGCAGCCCTTCTCGGTGGCGGTGTGTGACGTGAACGGGCTCAAGACCGTCAACGACACCCAGGGCCACCACGCCGGGGACAGGCTGATACAGAGCGCCTCAGAGATCCTCTGCGGCACCTTCCGGCACAGTCCCGTCTACCGCGTGGGCGGGGACGAGTTCGTGGTCATCATGCACGGCCATGACCACGCGCGGCGCGCGGCGCTTATGGCCGTGCTCCGGGCGCAGAACCGGCGCAACCGGGAGGACGGCGGGGTGGTCATCGCCTGCGGCATGTCCGAGTGGCGCACGGATTCCGACAACCGCTTCGAGGCCGTGTTCTACCGCGCCGACACCGCCATGTACGAAAACAAGACCGCGCTGAAGGCGGAGGCGTGACGCTCATTGCCCACGAAATGAATTGACACAAATGTTATTTTTTGGCTCCTTGGCCTGAAAACGGCTGGTTTTCGTGCCCCGGAGCCTTTATTTCTGGACAGGCTGTGGTAGAATAGAGGAAGCAGGCAGGAATCAGGGAGCAGGGGAGTTACGGCGCGGGCTGTGACTTTTGTTGAGAACGCCGTGTCATCCCTGACCTTGTTGAGACTGAAAGGTTCATCATCACTGCCCGGCCGTTACACAAGAGGAGCACACATGGAAGAGATCACGAAGCTGTTTGCGGACCATCCCTACATCTGGCAGGCCATCAAGCTGCTGATGACGACGGTGGCGGCATGCGTCGGCGTGTTCCTGGTGCTCAAGCTGGAGCGCAAGACAGTTGAGAAGCTGCTGGACCGGAGAAAGAACATCAATATCCGCTTTGTGGAGAGCGTGGTGCGCTTCGTGATCATCCTGCTGGCGGTGGAGTGGGTGGTGATGAGCTCTCCGCTGACCCAGTCCTTCGGCAAGGTGCTCTTCCAGGGAACGGCCATCATCGGCGCCATCGCGGGCTTCGCCGCGCAGCCGGTCATATCGGACATCATCTGCGGGCTGATGCTCAGCGCTACCAAGCCCTTTGACATCGGCGACCGCATCGAGCTGAGCGACGGCACCGCGGGCATCGTCAGGGACATCACCCTGCGCCACGTGGAGCTTGCGGGCCTGGACACCGAGCGGCTGATCATCCCCAACAGCGTGCTCAACGGCCTGAAGATCGTCAACATGAGCTATCGGACCATGAACCGCAGCTACAAGCTGAAGATCAACGTGGCCTACGACACGGACGTGGAGCTGGCCATGTCGGTCATCCGCGGGGCGGTGGAGGAAAGCCCCTACACCGTCCCCGGCAAGCCCGGCCCCGACGGCAGCACCTACGGCCCGGTGTACTTCCTGGAGTACGCGTCCAGCAGCCTCGTGATGGCCACCACCGTCTACTACGAGCCGGGCAGCCCCACCGAGGCCGTCAAGAGCGACGTCAACGTTCGCGTCAACCGCGCTCTGAACGCCCACGGCATCGAGATCCCCTACGATTATGTCAACGTCGTCATGTCGGACAAGGGGTAGTGTCCCCGGATATGGCGGCCCTTCCGTCCTGGAAAAACATCATTCAAACCCATCTCTGCCAAACGAGGCAGAGCAATCAATACAGACGGCAACAAAGGAGGACGACCCATGAAACTCAGAAGCATCCTTTCCATACTGATGGCAGTGGCGCTGGCGCTGACGGCCTTCAGCGGGCTGGCCATGGCGGAGAAGGCCGGGAACGTGTTCATGTTTACCCAGTGGAACCCCGACGCGCCCGCGCTGAACACGCTGATCGGATATGTCGAGAGTGTCACCGATCCCGACTCCGCGGACTTCATTCCGGAGATGGACCGCATCGCGGTGTTCGACATGGACGGCACCCTGATGGGCGAGCTGTATCCCACCTATCTGGAGTACTACATGCTGGCCTGGCGCATCCTGAAGGACCCCACCTGCCAGCCGGACGCCGAGATGCTCGAGGTGGGCCGCCAGCTGCGCGACTGCGCGCTGGATAACTCCTTCCCGTCGGACATGGCCATGCGCCACGCCATCCAGGCCGCGCGGGCCTATTCGGGGATGACGCTGAATGAGTTCGCCGACTTCTGCACTCGCATCCTGGTGCGCGAGGCCGACGGCTTCGAGGGCATGACCTACGGCGAGGCCTACTATCTGCCCATGGTGGAGGTCATCGAGTACCTCCAGGCCAACGGCTTCAAGTGCTACGTCTGCTCCGGCTCCGACCGCTTCATCTGCCGCACCTTCATCGAGGGCATGGTGGATATCCCCTATGAGAACATCATCGGCATGGACGTCCAGATGGCGGCCAGCGGCCAGGGCGACGAGGACCCGCTGAACTACGTGTTCACCGCGGGCGACGACGTGGTGCGCACCGATAAGCTGCTCGTCAAGAACCTCAAGACCAACAAGGTGCTCCAGATCGTCCAGGACATCGGCCACCAGCCGGTGCTATCCTTCGGCAACAGCTCGGGCGACGTGAGCATGCACAACTACACCATCTCCAAAAACGCCTATAAGAGCGCGGCCTTCATGCTCATCGCCGACGACGAGGTGCGGGACTACGGCAACGCCGAGAAGGCGGCCGGCCTGCGCGAGAAGTGGGAGGAGAGCGGCTACAACGTGATCTCCATGGCCAACGACTGGAAGACCATCTATGGCGACGACGTGCGCAAGACCGGCGAATTCCACTGGCTGGAGGAGCTGGCCGAGGACCGCGTGCCCGTGGACGCCGCGGAGGAGGCTGTGGAAGCCGAGCCCGAGGAGGAAGCCGAGGTCGAAGAGGCCGAAGCCGAAGAAGCCGGGGAGGAAGCCGAGGAGGAAGCCGAGGAAGCCGAGGTCGAGGAAGCTGAAGAAGCCGAGACTGAGGAGGCCCAGGCGGAGGGCGACGTCCAGTACGTGATGTACCTGGGCACCAACGACAAGGACACCGACAAGCCCGTGTATACCGAGGCCGAGGCCATTGAAATGGCCAGGGAGATCCTCATGCGCCGCTTTGGCGGCTACACCATCCAGGAGGCCCATGGCGGCTGGCTGGACGACGACGGCGCCGAGTACCAGGAGTACACCCTTGTGATCTATCTCAGCGACACCGACATAGACGCCATCCACGCCGCGGCGGACGAGCTGCTGGAGGCCTTTAACCAGAGCTCCGTGCTCATCCAGGCCAACCCGACTCAGACGGAGTTTTATTCCGGCAAGTAAACCCCGGAAAGGGCGCTTTGAAGCGATTCAAGAACCTGGTCGTCGGCGGCATACAGGCCAAGGTGATCTGCTTGATCCTGTTTACGGTGCTTCTGCTCAGCGGCGCCTATTTGGTCGTGTCCCTGTCCCAGAGCACGCTGATGAGCCGGGTGGCCTCCGAGTCGAGCAGGCGTCAGCGGGAATCCATCGGGGAAATCACCGGCGAGACGCTGAACGGCATTGTAAAGCGGGAGCTGGAGCGCTTCAACCGCATCGGCGAATACTGCATCGAGTGCGCCATGCCGGTCTACGGCCGGGACGGGACCCTGCAGGCGGCAGTGGGCGCGGATCTGTTCATCGACCAGCTGGACCGGGCCCCGAGCAGCTGCTTCAAAACGTCCGCGAAGCCGTGGACGGATTTGTGAAGGACGCGGAGCAATTTGACGATCTGACGATGCTCTGCCTGGAATACAAGGGAATAGACGGGAAAGGAGGGAAGGAGACATGAGGGAGCTGACGCTTGAGGCGAAGATCGACAACATCCCCACAGTCACGGCGTTTGTCGACGAGCTGCTGGAGGCGCTGGACTGCCCGATGAAGGCGCAGCTGCAAATCGACGTGGCCATCGACGAGATGTTCTGCAACATCGCGATGTACGCCTATCCCGATGGCAAGGGTGAGGCCACCGTGCGGTTTGAGTTCGACGAGTCCGCCCGCGTGGCAACCATCACTTTCGTTGACAGTGGCATCCCCTTCGACCCGGTCGCGAAGCCGGACCCGGACGTGACGCTCTCCGCGGAGGAGCGGCAGATCGGGGGTCTGGGCATATTCATGGTCAAAAAGACCATGGACAGCATGGAATACCGTCGGGAAAACGACCATAACATTCTCAAAATCACCAAGAAAATCTAAGGAGGGAAACCCATGAAGATTGAAAAGAGCATGAACGGCGCCGACCTGCAGATCGCTCTGGAGGGCCGCCTGGACACCACCACCGCGCCGGAGCTGGAGCAGGCCCTCAAGGCCAGCCTGGACGACGCCAACACCCTGACCATGGACTTTGAGAAGCTGGACTACATCTCCTCCGCGGGCCTGCGTGTGCTGCTGTCCGCCCACAAGATCATGAGCAAGAAGGGCGGCATGAAGATCGTCAAGGTCAATGAGATCGTGGACGAGGTGTTTGAGGTCACCGGCTTCAAGGACATCCTGGACATCGAATAAGGGGAACGGACAGATGATGGTATCGGATAAGTTTACAGTCAACAACGACGCCCAGCGCATGGCGGCGGCCCGCTATGTCACCGAGAGCTTCGCCGAGCAGGCGGGTCTGGACGGGCGGAACGCGCTGCGCCTGGAGCTGCTGGTGGAGGAGACGCTGGGCATGGTCAAGACCATGCTGGATTCCTTCTACGGCCAGATCTGGTTCACCGCCGACGGCAGGGACGTGGAGATCCACTTTGAAGCCACCGCCGATATGGACGCGGACAAGAAGGAGGAGCTGCTCTCCGTCTCCTCCACCGGGAAAAACGTCGCCGCGAAGGGCTTCATGGCCAAGCTGGGCGAGATGATCTCCGGGGCGCTGCGCAGCGCCGGCAGGTCCATCGACGCCTACGGCCAGGAGACCATGAAGTACGGCGTCGTACATACCCCCGAGCTGATGGCCGCCTATCCCGACATGATGACCATCTGGACCCTCCAGACCTACAGGGTGGACCTGGACCAGGCCCGCACCGACGGCGATTTCGCCGAGGAGGCCTGGGACGAGCTGGAGAAGTCCATTGTGGCAAAGCTGGCCGACGACATCGCCGTGGGCGTCAGGGGCGACCGCATCGACCTGGTGATCCGGAAGAAGTTCTGACTACGGATACAGCATCCCCCGTTTTCCATATTATAACATTCCGCGATTGCTAAATCCTTCGCAATGCCGCAAAGTAACCAAGGCGGTAACCCAATTCGGGTAAAATAGGGTCATCCGGTGGGTTTACTGTCGATGGAAAGGGGAATGCGCATGCTCACGATCGAGGCGCTGAACGCCTATGGCGCGGACACGCAGGCGGGCCTGCGGCGCTGTCTTGGCGATGAGTCGTTCTACCTGGGCCTGGTGGAGATGCTGGTGTGCGACGAGAAATTCGAGCTGCTGGCCGCGGCTGTGCGCCAGCGCGAGCTGAGCGACTGTCTATGCCTCGCCTACGCGCTGATGGACACCGCCGCCGGGCTGGGTCTCACCCCTCTGACGGAGCAGCTGGAGAAGCTGGTCCTCTGCCTTCGCCTGGCCGGGGACGGCGCGGTGCTGGACAAGCAGCACGGCCTGCTGGCGCGGACGCTCCTGCCCCTCCGGGCGATACAGGAGGCGTAACTCCCTCAGTCAGCCTGCGGCTGACAGCTCCCTCAACTCCCTCAGTCAGCCTGCGGCTGACAGCTCCCTCGGAGAGGGAGCCTGGACGGGAGCCTTTTGGGGATGACAGCCTCTACATCCGTATAAATAAGTCTCCCTCTTTGAGGAAGGTTGGTCCGCGAAGCGGGTCGGAAGGAATCCGCGACTGGACCAATACGATCTGTGATTGAATCGTTGCATCACAGATCGTTTTGAGGTATCCCTAAGGATTGTCAACAAGGAGAAAAGAATGCTCTACAAGGAAGACTGGGCTGCGGCCCGAGAAAAATGGTGCAACTATTGGAAACAGCAAAACACGGGGCGGCCGCTGATGCACGTGGTGGCCCGGAAGCCGGAATTTGAGGCGTATGTCAATCAAAAGGCCCCCAACGGCGTCAACGACGACATCATCTGCCAGGGCCGCTACTACACCCTCCCGGACGGACTGTGGTGGAAGGACCTGGACGACAAGTATCTGAACGCGCGGGGCCTGGTGGAGCGCTACCACCACTTCTGCCAGCACCACCTGTTCCTGGCCGAGAGCTTCCCCAACGTGGACGTCTCTCTGGGGCCCGGCTCCACCGCCGCCTACCTGGGCAGCGACGTGGGCTTCTCTGAGGACACCATCTGGTTCAAGCCCTGCGTCGAGGAGGACTGGGACGAGCATCCCGAAATCAAATTCGATCCCGAAAACCCCTGGTTCAAGCGCCACCTCCAGCTGGTGACCGACGCCCGGAAGCTGGCGGGGGACGACTTCCTGCTGGACATGCCCGATCTGATGGAAAACCTGGACGTGCTGTCCTCGCTGCGGGGCGCGCAGGAGCTAATGATGGACCTGATCGAGGACCCTGACGCCGTCATGGAGCGCGTGGAGCAGGTCACCAGGGCCTATTTCCCCATCTTTGACGCCTTCTACGAGCAGGTGAAGGATGCCGAGGGCGGCAACGCCTTCAACTGCTTCCAGATCTGGGCACCCGGACGGCTGTCCAAGCTCCAGTGCGACGCCTCCGCGATGATGTCCACCGAGATGTTTGACGACTTCGTGCTGGACTCCCTGCGCTACCAGACCGAACGGCTGGACTACTCCATGTACCACCTGGACGGCCCCGGGGCCATCAAGCACCTGGACAGCCTCATGACCCTGGACAAGCTCAACGCCCTCCAGTGGACCCCCGGCGACGCCGGTCCCGACGGCGCGTATGAGGAGTGGTATTCCATCTACGACAGGGTCACCGCCGCGGGCAAATCCCTGTGGGTCAAGATCTACGACGGCGGCCTCGAGGGCTGGATTCGCTCCACCGACCGCCTCGTCCAGCGCTACGGCACGAAGGGCCTGTTCCTCTGGTACCCCGAGATGTCCCTCAAAGAGGCCGAGCAGTTGCTGGACTTCGCGGAGAAGCACTGGAACGTCGGTCAACGTGCCCCGGCACGCCTCCCTCCTCCGCCTTGCACTGACGAATTCATCCTTCGCATTCTGTATGAATAATTTCTGCACGGCTCCTTAGGGCGGATCGTATCGGTTCAGCTCTGCTGACAGACGGGAATATGTTGATATGAGAGGTCGTATCCCACAATTCAACACATTCCGGTTTGCCGCACAGACGGACATACATCAAAATGTGTACCACCTTAAACCGACCCTCCCCGGCGTCTGTCCGGGGATTTTTTATAGGAGCGCAACATGAGCAGATTTTTAGATTTTCCGGTGAAGGATGGCGTGCTGCGTCTGGAGGCCGTCATGCCCGGCGTCATCCGCTGCGTCCAGACGCTGAATAACGAGGTCGCCCCGCCTTCGGAGCTGATCGTTCCGCAGGAGGAACGGGATTTTCCCGTCGAGGTCCTGCCGGACGGCATCGTCAGCGGCGGGCTGAAGGCGATATACGACGCGAAGAGGGACAGGATCACCTGGCTTGAGGCGGCAACGGGCGAGCTACTGCTCAATGAGGCGGGCCACGAGCTGACCGCCCAGCCCGTGATCCGCTACACCACCGGCGGCGAGGCCCCGGTGATCGAGCGGGTCAAGACCGTGGATGGCGAGCGCAACTTCATTAAAAATCTCAAGCCGGTGGAGGACCGCGTGGCCTGCCGCGCCAAGCTGCACCTTGCTTTAGGGGCGAGTGAAGGTATATACGGCCTGGGCCAGGGCGAGGACGGCATCTGGAACCACCGGGGCGAAAACGAATACCTGTACCAGCACAACATGCGCATCCCCATGCCCTTCTTTCTCTCCAATAACGGCTACGGACTGCTGGCGGACTTCGGGAGCCTTATGACCTTTCAGGACGATTCCCGGGGCACCTACCTGTTCATGGACACTGTGGGCCAGCTGGATTACTACGTCATCACCGGCGAGGGCCGGGGGTACGACGGCATCATTGACCGTCTGCGCAGGCTCACGGGCAGGGCTCCGCTGCTGCCGAAGTGGGCCTTCGGTTACATACAGTCGAAGGAGCGCTACGATACCGCGAAGGAGCTTTCCGACGTGGTGCGCCGCTACCGCGAGCTGAACGTGCCGCTGGACGGCGTGGTGCAGGACTGGCACACCTGGACCGAGGACCACTGGGGCGAAAAGCGGCTGGACAGGGTCCGCTTCGGCGACCTCAAACAGCGCATGGATGAGGTCCACGCCATGCACGCCCATGCCATGGTATCCGTCTGGCCCAACATGAACCAGGGTACGGCGGACTACGAGGAGTTTGCCGCCGCGGGCAAGCTGCTCAACGACCTGGCCACCTACGACGCCTTCGACCCCAAGGCCCGCGCCATGTACTGGAAACAGGCGAAGCGGGAGCTGTTTGACGGCGGCTTCGACGGCTGGTGGTGCGATTCCACCGAGCCCTTCTCCGGCCCGGACTGGGGCGGCGCGACCCTGCGGGAGCCCTGGGAGCGCTATCAGCTGGTGGGCGGGGAGCACAAGAAATTCCTGGACCCGGAAAAGGCCAACCTCTACGCCGTGGCCCACGCGAAGGGCATCTATGAAAACCAGCGCAGGGACGCCCCGGACAGGCGGGTGCTGAACCTGACGCGTTCGGGCTATGTGTCCAGCCAGCGCTACGGCGCGGTGCTGTGGTCCGGCGACATCTCCGCCCGGTGGGACGTGCTGGAAAAGCAGGTCGCCGAGGCGCTGAGCATGGCGGCCAGCGGCTATCCCTGGTGGACGCTGGACATCGGCGGCTTCTTCGTGGTGCGGGACAACTGGCGGGCCCGGGGCTGTGACTGCGACACCGACCCCTCGCCCAAATGGTTCTGGCGGGGCGATTTTGAGGACGGCGTGAACGATCCCGGCTATCGGGAGCTGTACGTCCGCTTTCTGCAATTCGGCTGCTTCCTGCCCATGTTCCGCTCCCATGGCACCGACACGCCCCGGGAGATCTGGAACTTCGGCGAACCTGGCACCCCCTTCTACGACGCCATCGCCGAGACCATACGCCTGCGCTACCGCCTGATGCCCTACATCTATTCGCTGGCCGGCGGGGTGTGGCGCGACAACGGCATGATGGTGCGCCCGCTGCTGTTCGACTTCCCGGACGACCGGGCGGCGCTGTGGCTGAAGAATGAATACATGTTCGGTCCCGCGTTCCTGGTGTGCCCGGTGACCGAGCCGATGTTCTATCCCGCCCGGGACGGCCATGTGCGCGGAGAACACACCTGGGAATGCTATCTGCCGCAGGGCTGCGACTGGTACGACTTCTACACCGGGAAGCGCTATGCGGGCGGGCAGGAGGTCACCGTGGACGCGCCACTCAATCATATGCCGCTGTTCGTGCGGGCAGGCTCCATCGTCCCCATGGTCGAGGGCCTGCAATACGCCGATCAGGTGCCGGAGGGCCCCATGGAGCTGCGGGTCTATCCCGGCGCGGACGCCGACTTCGCCCTCTATGAGGACGCGGGCGACGGCTACGGCTACGAGGACGGGGCATACACCCTGACCCGCTTCCACTGGGACGACACAAAAAAGACCCTCTCGCCGCAGCGGGAGGATATGGTGATCGCGGTAATGGGGGAGCGGGCATAGCCCGATCAAACGGGGGCGGCGATATCGCCGCCCCCGTAATCGCGTGCAAATCTGTCTGGCCTTCCCGGATCCGTCTGATTTATTCACGACCGGCTTCACGGCGACGGGCCTGGCGATGCGGTCGCTCCCGCGCGCTTTATACTTTTCTTCAAAAACCCTATCTGTTCAGTCCCGCTTTGATAAATGAAGATTTTGCGCGATAACGGGGGACCTCGCCAAATCTCCATTGGCAGCAGGACTGAACGGTTACGATTTTAGGACGCGAATTGTATTACATCGCTGCTACTCCGTTTGCACGGCTTCCGCCTGCTTGTAGTCCGTGACGCCGGCGCCAGCGTTGGGGTGGAACTGGGAATAGACGAAGTCGGTGCCGAAGCAGACCATCAGCACGACGCAGATGGCGATGAGGAGCTTCGGCTTCACGCGGGTCACGGCCGCGTCGATGAGGGGCACCAGCAGATAGACGGCCGCCATGCCGCCCAGCGCGAACACGGCCAGCCCTTCGCCGCAAATGCGTCCGTTGAGGTTGAGGAAATAGCCGGTGTAATCCCACCAGCGCATGCCGGTCCGAAGCTCGGTGAGCCAGGAGGTCATGTACTCGATGAAGCCGCACAGCACCACGATGGCCACGGCCTCCAGGGCGGGCTTGCTGCGGAAGCGGTACAGCAGCACCGCGATCATGGCCACGCCGCTGCCGTAGATGGGCAGCCACGGCCCGTGCAGCATGCCCCGGTTGACGAACATGCCCTCGGTGACGTAGGCCATGCTGACCTCCCACAGCCAGCCCACCAGGTTGAAGGTGAAGAACACCGCGATCAGGGACCAGATGGTCACCGGCGTCAGATAGCTGACCCTGCCGGTGAGGGCGGCGTTCTGCTTGCGCCACAGCGGATTGAGGCGCATGGGATAGGCCCTGCCCTCGAGCTCCATGCGGCCCAGGCGCATCTGCTGGCGCAGCCCGGCCTGGCGGCTGTGGACCTTCTTCTCCATCAGCGTGCCCGTCCAAAGGCCGAAGTTCTGGGCCAGGAAGCGCCTGAAGGGGGTCAGCAGCACGATGTCCTCGTCGGCGATGTCCTCGCGGATGAGGATGTCGGCGTAGCGAGCCTCGAGCGTCTGTTTATCGGCGGGAGCGAAGAGACAGGCGTCGTTGAGCTGTCCCGCGCCCTCGAGGCCCTTCTCCAGCGCCTCCGCGCGCAGCGCCGCGTAGTATTCGGAGAACGTCGCCATGCGGTAGGGCACGGACCACAGCACGTCCGCCGCGCCGAAGGTCACGAAGCCCAGCGCGATCCAGCCCAGGAAGGACAGCTCCAGCTTGCAGCACTCCCACTTGTGGCCGTCCATCATCCGCCGGGACAGCGTGACGGCCTCGCGGGGCTTGATGTCCGGGTTTTCAGCCACGATGAACGGCACCAGGAAGTAGGAATAGCGCTTGATGAGGCCGCCCACGATGGTCAGCGTCCAGAGGGCCAGATACACCGACATCAGTAGCAGCGACAGCGACGCCCGGACCCACCGCCCCACGGACCTGAAGAACAGCAGGTGGCTCATGGGCAGGGCGTCGTAGGTCCGCAGCTCCAGCACCGCCCGCCGCAGCATGGCCTGGTACAGGTTCTTCAAGAAGATCCACACCGTCGCCGTCAGCGCCAGACTGCCCAGGATCATCAGCACGGCCACGGCCTCCCCGGAGTGGACGATGGAGTGCAGCGCCAGGCCCACCGTCACGTTCAGGCTGCCGGAGTTGATGTTGTTCATCACCGCCGCCAGCACGCCGCGCTGACGCCCCAGCATGGCGTTTTCGTCGGTGGAGGCTTTCAACTCCTGCATCCGACGGGCGGCCTCCTCCCTGCCGTTGGTCAGGTTGTCCCGCGCCAGGTCGTCGATCAGCTTTTCGTTGATCAGCCGGTCCGCCACCATGCCCGGAACGTCCAGCAGCGTCTCCTGGCCCGTCAGTATGTCGTACCACAGCTGAGCGTTGCTCACCACGTTGGTGAACTCCGTGCCCATGAAGATGGAAACGGCGCACAGCACCACCAGCAGCGCATAGTGCCGCTTCATGGTAACACGCGCCTGCCGCTTGACGGCCTTTCTATCGAGCATCCTGCTGTCCTCCCTGCTTGAAGGTGATGTGGAGCACCGTGACCTCGCTGTCGGTGCCCACGCGCATCGGCGGGCCGTAGTAGCCCATGCCCGCGGTGACGTAGGTGTCCACGTCGTGCAGCCGCTTGTAGCCCCAGGCGTTTTCGTTGAACAGGGGCACCAGGAGGTTGCCGGGGAAGATCTGCCCCGCGTGGGTGTGGCCGCACAGCGCCACGTCCGCGCCCGACTCGCCCAGGGCCTTGAACTCCTTGGGCTCGTGCTCCAGCACGAACACGGGCCTGGCCGGGTCGATGTCCCTGAGCAGCTCCGCGGGGGTCATGCGGTTGGTGGTGCCGTCGCCGGCCTTCTCGCCGTCGATCCGGCCCGCCAGCTGCACGCCGTTGGGCAGCGTCACCACCTCGTCCGCCAGGGTGATGAAGCCGCAGTCGTCGAAGAACCGCTCCATGTCGCCCGTGCGGAAGGCCTGGGGGATGGGGGTCAGCGGGAAGCCGCCCAGCAGCGGCTCCTCCACGTCGTGGTTGCCGTAGACGGCGTAGACTCCGTACTTCGACTCGATGCCGCGAAGCGCCTCGGCATACTTCTCGGGATGGGAAAGGCCGCCGTAGCTGCTGGTGAAGATGTCCCCGGCGATGACCACCGCGTCGGGCTGCTGGGCGTTGACCAGCTCCACCATCCGCTGCGTGGTGGCCAGCCGGGAGTTGACGCTCAGATGCAGGTCGCCCAGCAGCACCAGGTTCATCTCGTCCACGTCCGCCGCGGCGGGCTTGTCCAGCTTAAGGTCATACGACACCACCACCGTCTGCTGGGCGTGGTGCAGGCCGTAGACCAGCAGGACGAGCGATGCCACGAGCGACAGGCACAGTATCCCTCCGTGCCAGCGCCTCGCCAGCCTGCCGCCGCTGACCAGTCTGACGATCAGCCCCGCCAGCAGCAAAAACGCCAGCATGCCGCCGAAGTAAACATAGAAGCCCAGCCAGATGTTGCCCGCCGCCTGAAGCGCGAATTTCACCGGGCTGTCGGGCAGCAGCGCGCCCGCCACCGGCAGCAGGGACAGCACGGTAAAGGGGATCAGCCAGTATTTCTTAATCCGGGACGCCCGGTGCGAGGTGCGCGGCCAGCGAACGAGGCATCGCTTTATCAGAATAGCGGCCAGACAGTTCTGGGCGAGATAGATGGCAACCATTGCGATCAATTGCATAGAGATATTTCCTTTTCAGATAACCGTTTGTATTTGGAGTGAACAGGGAGATGGAGAGCGCGATTATACCCTCTACAACCGCAAAAACCCTTCCCCGTTGGCCTTGCGGCTGCGGGGAAGGGGAGGGGGTATGGTTTTACTGCTTCTTGCTGTAGCGGCTCGAGACCCAGCCGAAGCTGCCGTGGTACTTCACGCGATACCAGCGCACGCCGCGGTAGTCCTTCTCGCTGGCGCCGTCGTAGGTCAGGGAGTCGCCCTTGTTCAGATAGCCCAGCACGGCGAAGTCCTTGCCGGGGCCGGTGCGCACCTTCACATTGCCGGTGGCGACGATCTTCTTGCCGCCAACGATTTCCTCGAGCATTTCGTCCGTCAGTTCCATCATGTCAAGCTCGTTCTCATTGATGATCTCACTCATTGTCATATCCTCCATTCTTACAGTGTATTGCGGTGATGGTTCACTTCACCAGGTCAGAACGGACCCAGCCGTTCTGGTTAACGGCGCGGACCTTCATCCAGGTCTTGCCGCGACTGTCCTTCTTCTTCTCATACAGGTTAAGCAGCTCGTCGCCCCGGCACATGATGGCGATCACGGGGTAGTCCTTGCCCGCGCCGGCGCGGATGTTGACCTCGCCCTTGCGCACCTTGAGAATGTCCTTGCCGCCGCTGACAACTTCCAGCTCGGCGTCCTCCAGTTCGAGGATGTCGTTCTCGAAAATCTCGCTCATGTGACTTGCCTCCTTAGCTTTGATGGCCTCATTATAGCACGTCGTTCGTCACAGAACCGTCACACGCGATCAGTAGCGGACCTTCACGGTGTACATGGAGCTGACCCATGCGCCGCGGCCCTTCCACTCGATCTTGTACCACTTCACGCCGCGGTCGTCCGTGGCGCTCTTGCCCAGATACTTGGCTTCCTCGCCCCTGTGCAGCACGCCGATGGACCTGTACTCCAGGCCGGGGCCGGTGCGGATGTGGGACTTGCCGGAATCGCCGCCGATCTTGTAGTTCTTGCCGCCGGAGACCTGCTCCAGCTCCTCGTCATTCAGCTCGACATAGCCGATGATGTTCTCATTCATTTTCGTGTCCTCCTTGCTTTTGATGGAACCATTTTACCACGGCGTCTGTCACAGAACTGTCACACGGTAAAACCGCCCCCGCCGCGAGGCATTGCGCCGCGCTGGCGCGCTCCCCACTATCATAGCATCGCAGTCATGAAATAACAAGGGCAAATGTTGGGCTGTTTGTGGAAATCTCTTGGTATGGAATTGGGAATCAGGAATGAGGAATTAGGAATTAGGAATGAGGAATGAGGAATGAATAGCGGCTGCCGCGCAACCCGCAGGGGCGCGGATCGCCGCCCCTGCGCAGCCAGGCCATTTCATTCCCCATTCCAAATTCCTAATTCTCACAGAAGTATTCCCGTTTGCCTTTGTGGACGAATGTTAAAAAATTAGCACTGAATTCCCTCGATTGCTGGAAGTTGGTTGGTTGATCATTTCTACAAAAGATGGTAATATATAATGGGCTATGGATTTCTATGGCTTGAATCAGGAGGTAAGAATATGTTCAAGAGAATTGTTGCCCTGGCGCTGAGTGTCGCCATGCTGCTTTTGTGCCTGACCGCCGTGGCCGAGGATGCGAGCGTTCAGATGGACCTCGAGTACACCGGCGTGCGCTTCAACATGCCCGAGGCCTGGATGGACCTGGAGGGCATGATCGAGGAGCCCGTGGACTACGGCCTCTACAGCCTCGCCAGCAACGTCCGCCTGGGTCTTGTGCTCTATCGCCCCGTCACCCAGGCGCAGGAGGCGGAGATGGAGCAGCTCATCCAGGAGCGCAACGGCGAATTTTCCGAGGCGGAGCAGGAGACCATCGAGGCCTTCTATCAAAGGTCCGTCCCGCTGTGCTACATCGTCGGCTATGAGAGCGGCAAAGAGGCGAAGGACGCCGTAGCGGCGCTGACAGGCTCCCCCGATACCTTCGACACCATCGTGCCCCTGGGCGACCACGAGGGCTATACCTACATCGCGGGCATCATCAACGCCAGCAATCCCATGCTTGACGAGGTTTTCACGGACGAGCCCGAATCCATTCGCGCCGAGTACGCCGCGCTCCAGCAGGAGATCATCGACCATCCCGATTACTTCACCCTGATTGACGCCGAGGTCATCCCCATGGAATACCAGAAGGAGGGCGACGTCATCGCGTTCGAGACCACCGACCTGGACGGCAATGCCGTCTCCAGCGCCGAGCTGTTCGCCGCGAACAAGGTGACCATGCTCAACATCTGGCAGACCCAGTGCGGCCCCTGCATAGGCGAGCTGCCCGAGCTGGACAAGCTCAATGAGGAGGTCAAGCCTCTGGGCGGCCAGGTGGTCACCACGGCTCACGCATGAATGCGTGAGCCTGTCGCGCAAAATCTGCGGATTTTGCGCGAGGGAAGAAGGGACGCCGATTCCCAGTCGAAATCGCAAGCGATTTCTTTGTGGGAATCCACATGCACCGGCACAGCCGGTACATGTGATTGAAACAGGTACGATTCGTAACCTTCCTGTAAGATTTCAATCCGTCTTGTCATTCATGCGTGGGCCGTGAGGTGGTCACCCTCTGCGTGGACGCCGGCGATCCCGAGTGCGCCGAGGCGGCCCGCGAGCTGACCGCGGACTTCAGCTTCCTGAACCTGTCCGGCGATGGCGTGGAGATCGACTTCTTCTGCACCCCCCTCACTTATTTTGTGGACAGCGAGGGCCACGTGCTGGGCCTGCCCATCGACGGCAGCATGAACGCGGAAGGCTACATGGCCCGCATGAGCGCCTATCTGAACGGCGAGGAGCCCGAGATCGAGCTTGAGCCCGTGACCCCGCCGGACGAGAACACCGAGACCGCCACCTATGTGGTCTACGTGGTGGACCAGTACGGCGAGCCCGTGCCCGACGCCAGCGTGACCTTCTGCACCCCCGCCGCCTGCCGGGTGATGGTCTCCGACGAGAACGGCACCATCGTCTTTGAGGGCGCGCCCAACGCCTATCACCTGTCGGTGATCGACCTGCCCGACGGCTACTCCTCCGACGACGATGACGACATCTACACCCAGGTGAGCTCCAGCGGCAAGACTCTGGTGGTCACCCGCGACAAATAAAGGAGGCAAATCACCGTGAAGAAGACAGCTGCCCTGCTGCTCACGCTGTGCATGCTGCTGGGAACGATGACCGCGGCCTGTGCCGAGGACAACTTTGATGAGTTCTACAGCATGGAATTCCCGTTTATACTGTTTAACGCGGACACTCACTACAACGACCCCTGGCAGCTGTTCTTCTTTGACGGGGTGGAGGACCTTCCCTGGATCGACCTGGAGGAGCTGGCCGACTTCATCAACGACATCCAGACGGAATTCTACGATGAGACCGATTACCGTCTGACCTACACAGAAGAGGCGCCCCTCTACACCCTGACCCGCGAAAACGGCTACTGCATGCAGGTGGACTGCGACGAAAACACCATCGCCTTCGACGACTACAACGCCTTCCTGAAGGACCCCTCCGACAACGCTCTGCTGGACCAGCTGTCCTATTCCGGCTTCAACAGCGCGGGCGAGGCGGAGCTGTTCCAGCGCGACGCAAGGGCCTCCTTCGACCGCTACGGCGACGTGATGACCCTGACGCTGAACGACTACGGCCTCAGCGTCAGGAGCCGGGAGGGCCGCTGCTATCTCCCGCTGCAGACTGCCAACGACTTCGTGCTGTCCCCCATGTTCAACCGCAGCATACTGTTCAACGGCGAGGGAATGTACTTTGCCGACGGCGACGAGCTCTTCAATGATGACGGCATCACCCCGATGGGCGAGATGTACTATGCCGTGGAGCCCGCCGACCGCAGCCAGGAGCTGGCTGACTTCGGCTATTACGAGCTGTGCATGATGCTGGACAACCTGTACGGCCTGAAGGAGCAGCACGACATCGAGTCCTTCGACAAGATGTTCTGGCAGGTGGGCTTCGACGAGGCGCTGCGATCCACGAGCGCCGAGGACGCGGACACCGCCCTGCGCAATTTCATCGTCTACTACCTGGACGACCTGCACTCCGCCTACGACATGCCCTCCTGGATGACGGGGCTCAAGGACGTGGGCGACAACTACGGTCCCTCCATCCGTCTGGATGACATCCAGACCAAGAAGTACGCGGCGCTGCGCTCCAAGGGCATGGGCGACGACTTCGAGGCGTATGAGGAGGTCGGCAACACTGCCTACATTACCTTCGACGAGTTCACCGTCAGCCACGAGGACTACTACGAGACTGCCGAACAGGGCGGGACGGTGTCCGATACCATCGGCCTGATGATCTACGCCCGTCAGCAGATCTACCGCGAGGACAGCCCCATTGAAAACGTGGTCATCGACCTGTCCAACAACGGCGGCGGCAAGGTGGACGCCGCGGTGTTCGTGATCTCCTGGATACTGGGCGAAGCCGAGATCAGCCTCGAGGACGTGTTCACCGGGGCCCAGTCCACGCTGGTGTACCGCGCCGACGTCAACCTGGACCGCAGGTTCGACGAGCAGGACAACCTGTACGACAAGAACGTCTACTGCCTGATCTCCCCGGTCAGCTTCTCCTGCGGCAACCTCGTGCCCGCGGTGTGCAAGTACCATCAGGCGGTCACCCTCATCGGACGCACCTCCGGCGGCGGGGCATGCACCGTCCAGCCCATGAGTACCGCCTGGGGCACCACCTTCCAGATCTCCGGCGCCCACCGCCTGTCCTTCCGCAAGAACGGCTCCTTCTATGACATCGACGAGGGCGTCGATCCCGACATCTACATCGACCACCTGGAGACCCTCTACGACCGCCAGGCGCTGACCGAGCTGATCAACAGGCTGGACTGATGACGAATTGAAAATGGAGAATGGAGAATGGACAATGGTGGGCAAATCCAGCGGATTTGTCTGATTGAACACTATATGTGATGCTGTTGCGCTGCTTTACGGTGTTTATAAATAAAGAAATCCGCAAGGATTTCCACATGAATTCTCCATTTTCCATTCTCCATTCTCAATTCAAAGACAATTCCTTCCCAATAAGTGGAAATACAGGTTTGCTTACATCCAAACCCTCTCCGGGAGATGACTGCCATGTCAAGAAACAAGACCTATCTGATCGTCCAGGCGGCGCTGTGGGCGCTGGCGGCGGCGTGGATGGCGGCGACGGCCATTCGTATGTACGTCGAGGGCGCGGCCATACAGGCGTCGGGCGAGCTGTTTTACTACATCTACACCCGCGAAAAGGTGGGGGAGGCCCTTCGGCCCATGCTGCCGCTGATCTTCGGCGCGGTGGGCATGACCGTGGCGGGCTGGATACTGGGCGTGAAGGATGAGCGCGCCGACAAGCCCGTGCAGGACGCGGAGCTGGTTCGGAACCTGACCGTCGCCCGCGTTCAGAACCCCGGCGAGGCCATGCTGAAGGCGCGCGACGCCCAGCAGAAGCTCCACTGGGGCGGCTGGATCGCCTTCGCGCTGTGCATGGTGCCCGTGGCGGTCTATGTCTTCAACGGCGCGCACTTTGACCGTCCCCGGGAAACCGAGGCCGACCTGTTCGCGCTCTTAAAGGTGTTCGTGCCCTGGACGGCGCTGGGCATCGCGGCGCTGGCGGTGACCGGGGTGATGCGCGAACGGCGCTTCGCCCGGGAGACCGAGGCCGCCAGGGCTCAGCTGGCCGAGGAGAAGGCGGCGGGCGTCGCTCCCGGCACGGGGACGGTAACGCTCCCGGCGGTGGCGCAGGACAGCGGCCGCGGCATGTGGATCTTCCGCGGCGCGGTGCTGATACTCGCCGTGATACTGATTGTGGCGGGCGTCCGCAACGGCGGCCTGGAGGACGTGCTCACAAAGGCAAATGCGATCTGTATGGAGTGTGTTGGACTTGGCTGATTTCAAAGCATGGTGGAGCGCTCATAAGCCCACGACCCGCAGGCTGGCGCAGCTCTACGCGGCGCTCCTGTACAATGCCAACCTGAAGGGCTTCGTCGAGGGTCGCATCTTCTCCGGGGACACCAAGGCCGTCTGTGTGCCCGGCTTCAACTGCTATTCCTGTCCCGGGGCAATCGGCGCGTGTCCCCTGGGGTCGCTGCAAAACGCCCTGAACGGCTCGGGCCACACCGCGCCGTGGTATATGCTGGGCATCCTGATGCTCTACGGGCTGATCCTGGGCCGCACCATCTGCGGCTGGCTCTGTCCGCTGGGGCTGGTCCAGGAGCTGCTGCACAAGATTCCCACGCCGAAGATCAGGAAGAGCCGGGTCACCCGGGCGCTTTCGTATCTGAAATACGTCATCCTGGCGGTGTTCGTCATCGTCGTACCCATCTGGTACGGCGTTCAGCACGGCAAGGCGCTGCCCGCGTTCTGCAAGTACATCTGTCCGGCGGGCACGCTGGAGGGCGCGGTGGGGCTGCTGTCCAATTCCCGCAACGCCACCTCCTTCTACCAGCTCAAGGTGCTGTTCACGCGGAAGTTCGTCATCATGCTGGCGATCGGGCTGGGGTGCGTGTTCTGCTATCGCGCCTTCTGCCGGTTCCTGTGCCCACTGGGCGCGATCTATGGACTGTTCAACCGCTTCGCCATCACCGGCGTGAAGGTGAATCCCACCCGCTGCAACGGCTGCGGGGCCTGCGTGCGCAACTGCCGCATGGACGTGCGCCACGTGGGGGACCACGAGTGCATCTCCTGCGGCAAGTGCATCGACCGCTGTGCCCAGGGGGCCATCGCGCTGAAATGCGGCAGGCTGACACTCAAGGGTCCCGAGACTGGCAAAAACGCAGACCCCGCCGAGGTGGTCGCGAAGCGCAAGCGCGCCGGCAGGCTCGCCTGGTCCGTGGCCGTGGTCGCGCTGGCCGCGCTGCTGGTGTGGATGAATGTCATCAACGCGCCGAAGCGCAAGGAGTCCGCGGAGACGCCCGCCGCCACAACCGTCACCGAGGCGACGGCTGAACCGGCGGCTGTGGAGCAGCCCGAGGCGACGGCTGAATCGGGTGCCGCCACTGAACCCGAGGCGACGCCCGAGTCGGCGGCTGCCGCCCAGCCCGAGGTCACCGCAGAGCCCGAAGTCACCGCTGAACCCGAGGTGACTGTGGAGCCTGCGTCCGCTATCGACACCACCAGCGACGCGCCCATAGGGGCTGATGTGGGCAATCAGCTGGCGGACTTCTCCACCGACCTGATCGGCGGGGGAGAGTTCCACCTGGCGGAGCATCGCGGCCATGTGGTCTTCATCAACCTCTGGGCCACCTATTGCCCGCCCTGCGTGGAGGAGCTGCCCTACTTCAACGACCTGGCGGCGGCGCACCCCGACGCGGCGATACTGGCCGTCCACCACGCCACCGGCGCAAAGAAGGCGGACGCCTTCCTGGAGGACAAGGGCTGGGATCATCTGATGTTCGCCAAGGACTCGAAGGACAAGGGCTTGTTCGACATCGTCAACGGCTCCGAGGCCATGCCTCAGACCATCGTGCTGAACCCGAAGGGCGAGGTCGTCTACAACGCGCAGTCCCCGCTGACCTACGACCAGTTGGAAGCGCTGTATAAGGCCGCGGGCGGGGGAAGCGAGGCTGCGACGACTGCGACGGAACCTGAGACCACCGCGGAGCCCGAAGTCCCCGCTCAGACTCAAGCTGGGCGCGACCTACACCCTCACCGCGACGGTCAAGGGCAAGTACAAGAACTACGCCCCCAGAAAGAACCTGACCTGGACCAGCAGCCAGAAAAACGTGGTGTCCGTGACCAACAAGACCAAGGGCACCATCAAGGCCATCCGGGTCGGCCGGGCCACCATCACCGTCCGAACCGACAACGGCAGAAAGGACACCATTGAGGTCATCGTGACGCGGTGATCCCATAAAACCAAGGCCCGGCGGCATTGCCGGGCCTTGTCATGCGCATCGGGATATGCTATTATAGAGGCGGCGTTTTGTAACGGCGGGGTGATTCAGGCCCGGGGCGTCCAGAGGGTTTGACGCATCTCATTAAACCATGCCCGCGTGTCCGGGTTCTCCGACGGGAAGTCCATGAGCCTGTCGGCGTAGCCCTGCTCCCGGGCGATGGCCGCGCTCAGCGGATAGACCAGCTCAAACACCAGGCAGACGTGGGCCACTACGTAGTCCGCGGGAGTCCGCTTCAGGGAGCGCTCCACAGTGGTCCGCCGCCGGAAGCAGGCCTTGACCGCGTCGGAGACGGCGGAGGTCCGCAGGGCCTCGGTGGTCACGTTGTAGATGTCCTCCAGGGGCGTCTCGCAGTTCACGCGGAGGATGTCGATCTTGTCCGCGTCGCGTAGGATGTGGCAGTACATGGCCGCCTCGTCGGAGAGGCCCTCGGGCAGCCTGTACGCGCTGTGATGCCGTATGGCCGTCTCCAGGATTGAGCGCCGGGCGGCCCCGAAACCCTCCGGGACAAACGACCCGATGAGGCCGTCCACGAACAGCAGATCCGCCCCGAAGGCAGCGTGGTCCACGGACTGCGCATCGACAAAGGTGCCGTAGCGCCGGACCTGCTCGAAGCGCCCGATGTCGTGGAGCATGCCGCACAGCCAGGCCAGGCCCGTGTCCGCGCCGATGGAGGCGGCGATGCGCTCGCACAGCCCCGCCACCCGGTAGGTGTGGGCGATCTTCAACGCGATCTTCGGGTCGGAGGCGTTGTAGGCGGCGACATAGCCGTTGAAGGCGCGCGTGACCGGGGCTTTTTCGATCATGTCCATGACGTTTCCTCCATTTGAAAACCATTCACAATATACGCCGTATCACGCATGAATGCGTGAGCCTGTCGCGCAAAATCTGCGGATTTTGCGCGAGGGAAGAAGGGACGCGGAAATTCGCGCCTGACGACACGAATTTCCTGACGGGCAGGTACCGATTCCCAGTCGAAATCGCAAGCGATTTCTTTGTGGGAATCCACATGCACCGGCATAGCCGGTACATGTGATTGAAACAGGTACGATTCGTAACCTTTCTGTAAGATTTCAATCCGTCTTGTCATTCATGCGTGGGCCGTGGAGGAACGACCTCTCAGTCACCGACTGCGTCGGTGACTGCTCCCCTGAAAGGGGAGCCAAGAGGAAGGACAGACTTGTGCGCCAGCCCTGGCTCCCCTTTCAGGGGAGCTGTCAGCCGGCAGGCTGACTGAGAGGTCGTTCCCTGTCCTCCCGCCAAATTCCCATTTGTTCTCATAGACTGAATGATAGCTATAAAGCTGAAAGCGGTGCATACATGACTCCGGGCAATCCCTTTGACACGCAGCGGCTGGTGCCGGCCTATTTCAGGCTGTCGCTGCCGGTGGTGTTCAGCATGGTGGTCACGCTGGTGTACAACCTGGCGGACACCTATTTTATCGCAAAGACCAATGACGCCATGCTGGTGGCGGGGGTGTCGCTGTGCGCGCCGCTGTTTACCGCGCTGATGGCCGTCGGGAACATCTACGGCCAGGGCGGCAGCTCGCTGATCTCGCGGCTGCTGGGCGGCAGCGATCAGGACAACGCGCGGCGGGTGAGCGCGTTCTGCTTCTACCTGTCCATACTCACGGGCGTGGTCATCGGCGTGCCGATGCTGCTCATGCGCCGTCCCGTGCTGGGGCTGCTGGGGGCCAGCGCAAACACGCTGCCCCACGCCGAGGCCTACTACCGGGTGATCGTGGCGGGCGCGCCGCTGGTGATCCTCAGCTTCATCCACTCCAACCTGATGCGCAGCGAGGGCATGTCCACGCTGTCCATGGTGGGCACCGTGTCGGGGTCGCTTTTGAACATCGTGCTGGACCCGATCTTCATCAGCGTCCTGGGCTGGGGCGCGCAGGGCGCGGCGCTGGCCACGGTGCTGGGCTACGCACTGACGGACGCGCTGTGCCTGGCCTTTGTGCTGAAAAAGAGCGCGGCCCTGTCTGTGGACCCCGGCAGCGCCCGGGTGAACCGGGGGGAGCTGGGCCAGATCCTCAGCGTGGGCACCACGGCGGCGATCACCAACATCGCCACCAGCGTGTGCGTGGTTGTGATGAACCAGTTCCTGCTGCCCTACGGCGACGGAAAGATCGCCGCGCTGGGCATCGTATTGAAGATCACGATGGTGGTGCAGCTGATCCTCGTGGGCTTTGCCTTCGGCGGCGTGCCGCTGTTCGGGTTCCTCTACGGCGCGGGGGAGGGGGAGAAGCTGAGACGCCTGCTCCGCTTCTGCACCGCGTTCATGTGTACTCTGGCGCTGGTGGAATCACTGGCGGTGTTTCTGCTGGCGGGGCCGCTGATGCGGGTGTTCATATCAGACGCTGCCATCATTGCCGACGGGACGGTGATGCTGCGCTGGCAGATCGCCGGGATGGTCTGCTGCGCCGTGGTGCTTTTGTACACCTGCCTGTTCCAGGCCTGTGGCAAGGCGCCCCAGACGCTGGCGCTGTCCCTGAGCCGTCAGGGCGTGATCTTCCTGGCGGTGTTCTTCGCGGCCACGCGGCTGGCGGGCTATGCGGGCTTCCTCGCCGCGCAGCCGGTGTCCGACGCCCTGAGCGCCGTGCTGGCGCTGACCCTCTTTCACAGGAGCATGCAACCAAAACACTGAGGTAACTATTCAGTCGCCCAGGGATGACTCCCTCAGTCAAGCCTGCGGCTGACAGCTCCCTCGGAGAGGGAGCCTGAACGGGAACCCAAAAGCCTCCCTCATTGAGGGAGGTGGCCCGCGAAGCGGGTCGGAAGGAGTCCGTGACTGAGCAGTTACACATTGAGACCTGTATTCAACGGAGTTACACTATGGAAACCAACCGCAGGGGCCTGTTTGGCCCGAAAACCTTTTATAAAAGCGCCCTGGCCATCGCCGTGCCGATCATGCTGCAGCAGCTGATCCAGAGCCTGGTGTCGCTGGTGGACAACTTCATGGTGTCCGGACTGGGCGACGTGTGCATGTCGGGCGTGAACGTGGCCGGACAGGTGCTGTTCGTGTTCATGGTGTTCTTGAACGCCATCTGCATGTCCGGCGGCATCTTCATGACCCAGTTCTTCGGCGCGCAGGATAAGGCCGGGATGGGGCAGGCCTTCCGCTTCAAGCTGGCGGTGGGTCTGGCGGCGTTCGTGCCCTATCTGCTGGTGTGCGTGGCGTTTCCCCGGCAGGTGCTGGGACTGATGCTCATCGGCAACACCCAGGCGGCGCTGATTCTGGACGAGGCGGTGGCCTACATCCGCATCATGTTTTGGATCGGTGTGCCCATGACGGTGTCGGTGTGCGTGGCCAGCTCCCTGCGGGATCTGGGAAGGGTCAAGGCGCCGCTGGTGGTGACGGTGATCGCCACGCTGACCAACACGCTGTTCAACTGGCTGCTGATCTACGGCAACCTGGGCTTTCCCAGGCTGGCCGTGCGGGGCGCGGCCTGGGCCACCGTCATCGCCCGGACGCTGGAGGTCGTGATCTTCATCGCGCTCTACCTCCGGGCCAAACCCGAATTCGCGGTGCGGCTTCGGGACCTGGTGAAGATCGACGGGCGGCTGTTTTGGGAGATCCTCAAGAAGAGCGCGCTGGTGCTGTTCTGCGAGATGGTGTGGGTGTTGTCGGAGACCATCACCACGGCCATCTACAACGGGCGGGGCGGCGCGGACGTGGTGTCGGGCATGGCCTCCAGCTTCGCCATCGCCAACCTGTACTTCGTGGCCTTCGGCGGCGTCTACTCCGCCACGGGCGTGATCCTGGGCAAGACCCTGGGCCAGGGCGACCTGGACCGGGCGCGGCGGGAGAAGACCTGGCTGCTGTCCGGGTCGGCGCTGTTCGGGCTGGCCATGACCGGCTTCGGCTTCGTCACCACGCTGATCGTGCCGGTGGTGTTCGGAAGGCTCAGCCCCAGCGCCATCGACATCTGCCGCCGCATGGTGGGCACCATGGCGCTGTTCATGCCCGTGTGGGTCTACATGAACACCCAGCAGGCCGTGGCCCGCGCCGGCGGCGACACCCGCATGGGCGCGGTCACCGACGCCGGACTGACGATCTGCGTCATGCTGCCCATGGTGTTTCTGCTGGCCCGGTTTACCGACGCGGGCCCGGTGGTGCTGTACTGCGGGGTCAAGCTCATCGACCTGATCAAGGTGGTGGTCTTCCACCTCTGGCTGAAGAAGGAGCTGTGGCTCAGGAACCTGACGGTACTCACATGATGGCGCTACCTTACAATCAGATGACGAATGCCGCGCGAGGATCGCTCCTCGCGCGGCATTCGTCTGTCATTCCCTGCCTCTGGTGTTGTCGCGGTACTCCCCCGGGGTCAGCCCCGTGAGCTTCTTGAAGCTGCGGGAGAAGTGGCCCAGGTCGCTGTAGCCGCACTGCTCGGCCACCTCGTGGATGCGCAGGGCGGGGTTGGTCAAAAGCCGCTTGGCCTTCTCCACGCGCATGCCGCCGAGCAGGTCCAGGAAGGTCTGGTTGGTGTGCCGGTTGATGAGCTTGGACAGGTGCCACTGGCTGACGTACACCTGATCCGCCACGTCCCCGAGGCTCAGCCGCTCGGCGCAGTGGGCGCGCATGTAATCCATGGCCTGCCGCACGATGTAGTTGCCCGCCGGGCTTTTGTCCTCCGCGGTCCCGGCTCCGGGCAGTGCGTCCAGCCGGGCGGTCATCGTGCGGATGGCCTCGTTCAGCTCGTCCATTTTGCTGGGCTTTAAGAGGTACCGGCACACGCCCAGGTTCAGCGCCGTCTGGGCGTACTCGAAATCCCGGAAGGCCGTGAGCACCGTGATTTGCAGCTCGGGAAACTCGCTGCGCAGCGCGGCCACCATCTTGAGCCCGTCCATGTTGGGCATGCGGATGTCCGTCATCAGGATGTCCGGCTTCACCCGCCGCACCAGCTCCAGCCCCTCCCGCCCGTTCGACGCCGTGCCGCTGACCTCGCAGCCCAGCTTCTCCCACGGCACCACGCGGGTCAGGCCCTCCAGAATCATCCGCTCGTCGTCCACCAATACCACGCGATACATGGCTTTGCCTCCGTGATCTGTCGTTCGTTCACATAAGCGTCTGTGGCAATTCAATTCCCACTCATCTACGGCTCAAACGGCTCCAGCGCCATGACCTTCTCCCAGCATGCCTCCGCGGTCATGTCGCCCGCGGCCACCGCGGGGACGCAGTCCAGCAGCCAGCGCTCGCGGGCGGCGGCGTTCATGTCGTCCTGTATGGGGCGGAGCATGTCGGAAGCCCGGGCGGCCAGGGCGTCGGCGGACTCGGCCAGGGCCCCGGTGATGTCCCAGGCGGCGAGGCGTCGGAGGTGGTCGGGCCGGGTCATCCATTCCAACAGTTCAACAGCGGCGTCCCGGCGGGCGGGGTCGTCCCACACCCGGCGGGTGAGGTAGAAGCCCATGGACACGCCGCCGATGACGGCACCGCCTTCGCCGTCCAGCGACGGCATGGGCATGACCACCGTCGTCTCCATGCTCTCCTCGGGCAGGGAATTGATGAACCAGCTGCCGTCGATCTGCATCGCCGCCTTCTTCTGCCGGAACAGCTCGCTGGTGATGGTCTCGGAGGTGTTCAGCGCGTTTTCCGGGAATGCGCCAAGGGTGTACAGGCGTCTGATCAGCTCCATGCCGCGCAGCCAGCTCTCGGGCACCTCGTCGAGCGTCGCAGGACGCGCCATGTAGTCCTCCGGGGAGGCGGCGGCCAGCACGGCGTTCTCGGCCAGGTAATGCGGGATGTCCGACAGGGACACGGCGATGGGCGCGATGCCCGCGTCCCTGAACACGGCGATGGCCTCCTCAAAATGCGCCCAGGTGTCGGGCAGCGGCGCACCATACCGCTCAAACAGGTCGGTGTTCACGAACAGACCTTCATAGTAGGGGCGCAGCGGGATGGCGTAGATCCGGCCGTCGCCCTCCCGAAGGATGTCCGCTTCGGGCAGCGCCAGATCGGGATAGACGGCGTTGATCTCCGCAATGGGGACCATCTTGCGCAGCATCGGCGCGGAGTCGGCGCTGCACGCGAAGAAAAACAGTATGTCCGGCTCGTTGCCCGCGGCGAAGTCGCTCAAAACGCTGGCCTTCCAGCTCTCGTCGCTGGTGCCGGAGCTGTCCTCCACCACGTTGCCGGTCTGGGCCTCGTACTCCCGCAACAGCTCCACGTAGCTCAGCGCCGAGGCGTCCGTGCCCCCGAAGGCGCTCACCGTCCGAAGCGACACTGCCCGGGCGGGTACGGCCAAACACAGCAGCGTGAGCATCACAAGTGACCATCTCTTCATCGCGCGTCCTCCTGCGGAATGTCCAGCGTGACATGGGTGTTGCCGTCCTGATCGGGCTCGACGCGGATGTCCGCCCGCCCGCCGTAGATCAGGTGAAGCCGGGTGCAGATGTTGGAAAGGCCGATGTGGGAGCCGCCCAGGCTGTCCCCGCGCAGCGCGGCGTCGATGCGCTGCCGGTCCTCGGGGGTGATGCCCTTTCCGCTGTTGACCACCTCCACCCGCAGACACGGCCCCATGCGCGTGCAGGCGAGGCGAATCTCGCCGCCGCCCTCGGGCGCGATGCCGTGCTCCACGGCGTTCTCGATCAGCGGCTGGAGGGTCAGCACCGGCACGTCGGCGCTCAGCGCGGCGTCGTCGATGTCCATGCGGGTGACAAGTCTGTCGCCGTAGCTTAACCCCACGAAGTAGAAGTAAGCCCGCGCGACCTCCAGCTCCTCCTTCAGCGTCACGATGCGCCGGTCGTTTCGGGACATGCTGGCGTTCAGCAGCACGCTCAGCGATTCCACCATTGCGGAGATGGTCTCCGAGCCCTCGATGCGGGCCTCCCAGTTGATGGTCTCCAGTGCGTTGTTGATGAAGTGGGGGTTGATGCGGCTCTGCATGGCCTGTATGCGGGCGTCGCGCAGGGCGATCTCCTCCTTGTAGGTCTTGTCGATCAGCTCCTCCAGCCGCAGGCTCATGCTGGTGAAGGCCTTGCCCAGGCTGCCCAGCTCGTCCTGGCCGTGCATGGGCACGGTGACGCCCAGCTCCCCGGCCTCGATGCGGCGCGACGCCTCGGAGAGCAGCATGATGGGGCTGGAGATGCGCTTATGGACGTACCACATGGTCACGCCCACCATCGGCACCAGCAGGAACAGAAGCCCCGCCTGGAGCCGCCGGAAGCCGTCGATGCCGCCGTAGAGCCGCCGCCGGTCCAGCAGCAGCCCCAGGCGCAGGTCGTAATCCCGGCTGTCGCCCCGCTGGACGCAGGCGTACATTCCCACGGACACCGGCGCGATCCGCCCCGGTTCCACGCCGTCCCAGTCCACCGCCTCGTCCATGCCGGCGGCCCCGGACAGATTCACCGCGTCCATGCCGTCCAGAGACACGTCCAGCCGGGCGTCCCACCGGCGCGCCACGTCCAGCGCCGGTGCAAACAGCTTCTCGCGGTCGAGTCCCAGCACCAGCATGCCGTAGGGCTCCATGCGCAGGTCGACCAGATTCCGGACGAGGTACAGCGCCTCGCCGAGCTCCACAAAGCGGCACCGGGTGTCCAGCGCGGCGCTCATCCGGAGCACCCCCTCGTGGGCCGCGGACTGGTAGCGGCTGGCGGCGTCGTAGCCCGCGCGGTTGATCAGCAACAGCTCCGGCTGATCCAGCGTGAACACCGCCGCGAAGGTCAGCGCCGACTCCCGGCTGTACTTGCGCTCCACATACCCCCGGACCATCCTGAGAAACTCGGCCTCCGAGACGGTACCGGCCCCGCGCTGGGCCACGGCGCTGTCCAGCTCGCCGTCGTAGGTGGCGGCTCGGGCCAGCGTCACCACGCGGCTGAGATTCTGGTCCGTCAGCAGCCGGGAAAACTCCATGCCGCTCAAAAGCGCCGTCTCCGTCTTGGCCTGCTCGTCCCGGATCATCGTGCCGCCCATGTAAAAGCCCAGCACCGTGGCCGGCAGCAGATAGCAGATCAGCATGATCAGCGTCAGCTGGGCGCTGATGGATTTGAAAATGCGCATGGGGTGCCTTTCTTGGTGGGGATAAATGGAATTTGGAATGAGGAATCAGGAATCAGGAATCAGGAACGGCCTGGCTGGCCCTTCAGTGTACGCGGCAGCCGCTATTGTCAATTCCTCATTCCTAATTCTTCATTCCTAATTCCCCAGACAAAGATGTGCTTACCGTTCAGTATCCAATCCCAGGAACTCCGCCATCCGCCCCACCAGGGCTTCGGCGCGCTCGGGGGTGTCGTGCTCGGCGAATATGCGGACGCGGGGCTCGGTGCCGCTGAAGCGGACGATGATCCATGCACCGTCGAAGTAGACCTTGCAGCCGTCCGCATAGCTGACCCTTTGAATGGGCAGGTCGAAGGCGGGCAGCGCGCGGTTTTCAAACACCCGGCGGTGGATCTCGTCCCTGCGCTCGGGGGTCAGGGGCCAGTCGCGCTCGGCCACGTGCAGCTCGCCGAAGGTGTCGAAGATGTCCTGAATCAGCCGGGACAGCGGCTCCCCGGTGACGCACAGCATCTCCACCAGCAGCGACGCGGCGTAGAGGCCATCCTTGCCGAAGATGTGGCCCCGCACCGTCAGGCCGCCGGAGGACTCGCCGCCGATAAGGGCATCGCAGGCCTGCATGCCCGCGGAGATGTGCTTGAAGCCCACGGGCACTTCCACGCATTTTTCGCCGAATCGCGCGGCCACCCGGTCCAGCAGGTGAGTGGTGGCCACATTGCGCACCGCCGCGCCCCTCCAGCCCTTGTATTTCAGCAGATAGTAGTACAGCAGCACCAGTATCTCGTTGGCGCTGACGTAGCGGCCCCGCTCGTCGATCACGCCCAGCCGGTCCGCGTCGCCATCGGTGGCGATGCCGATGTCGGCGTTGTGCTCCAGCACCGCCTTCTGGAGGTCGGCCAGGGTCTCCGGGTTCGGCGCGGGCAGATGGCGTCCGAAGAAGGCGTCGTGGCGGTCGTTGATGACGTCCACGTCGCAGCGGCTGGAATAGAGGATGGTCAGAAGTCCCGTCAGGCTCACGCCGTACATCGGGTCCAGCACGACACGCGGGCGGCGCCTGCGGATGGCCCGCGTGTCGATCTTCTCCATGATGGAGTCCAGATAGGCGTCGCGGGGATCGACATAGACGATGCGACCTTCGGACAGGCCCTGCCCGAAGGGAATGGTCCGGATCTCCTCCTCCGACAGGGCGTTGGCCGCGGCTTGGATTGCGTCGGTGACTGCCTGCGCCGCGTCCCTGCCGCCGCGGGTGAACAGCTTGATGCCGTTGTACACGGCGGGGTTGTGGCTGGCGGTGACGGCCGCGCCATAGGGAAGGTTCCAGGATTTTACCGTGTACATGATCTGCGGCGTCGGCGCGGAGAGGTTCACGAAGTCCACCTTGACGCCCTCCGCGGCGACGGCCTCGGAGAACCATATGGCGGCCTCCCTGGACAGGAAGCGCCGGTCGTAGCCGATGCAGAGCTCCCGCGCCGATTCCCGCCGCATCCTGCGCCCCAGCGCTGCGGCGACCCGCTGGATGTTGACCCTGGTGAAGCCGTCGCCGATGACGGCCCGCCAGCCGCCGGTGCCAAACTGTATCATAGGCCGCCTCCTCATCCCATCACCACGCGAACGGCGTGTCTGCCGCCGTCAAATACCGGTACGCAGGCCGCGGGTGCGCCGTCCACCTCGATGCGCCGAACGCCCTTCTCCACATGCTCGGGGTTCTCCACGACGATGTCGTAGGTCGCCCCGCGCCAGCGCCGCGTGACCTCGAAGCCGTCCCATTCCGCGGGAATGCAGGGGTCCATGGTGAGCCGGTCAAATTCCGGGCGCACGCCCAGCATGTAGCGCGTGGCGGCGAAGTAGGCCCAGCCTGCCGAGCCGGTCATGAACGGGTGCCGCGCCCGGCCGTGGGCGGCGTGGTCCCGGCCCATGATGAACTGGCAGTAGGTGTAGGGCTCGGCCTGCCGTATCTCCATGATGTCGTTCTGGTTTTCGGGCAGCAGCGCGTCATAGTATTTCATGGCGCGGCTGCCCCGGCCCAGCCTGCACTCCGCCACCCAGGCCCAGGGGTTGGGATGGCTGAACACCGCGCCGTTTTCCTTGATGCCGGGGTACACCCGGGTGATGAAGCCCACGCCGTCGTCGCGGACGGTGAAGGACGGGGCGTTGAGCATCAGCCCGTAGGGGGTGTAGAGCCATTCGTCCACCGCGTCCATGGCCCTGATGCCCTGCTCATGGGTGGCCGCACCGCTGGCCACGGCCCAGGCGTTGCTCTCCAGATGGACCTTGCCCTGCTCGGATTCATGGGAGCCGATGGCCCGCCCGTCCGCGGTGAAGCCGCGCAGGAACCATTCGCCGTCCCACAGCGTGGTCTGGCCGATCCGCTTCATTTCCTCCAGCTTCGGCGCATACCGCGCGGCCTCCTCCGCCCTGTCCGTGGCCCGCGCCGCGTCCAGGAAGTGCTCTGTGGCCCAGATCAGCAAAAACTGCACCATGGCGCTCTCGCCGCCGCCCAGGTTCAGGCAATCGTTCCAGTCGGCGCGCAGGCCCTTGGTGACGCCGTGGGAACCGACCTGGCTGTAGGAGAAGTCCAGTATGCGGCGCATATGGTCCCACACGGACGCCTCTCCGCCGTCGGCGTAGGGGAGGACGATGTCGAAGAGCTCGACGTCGCCCGTCTCCCGCGCGTATTCCACGATGGCGGGGATCAGCCACAGCGCGTCGTCGGCGCAGGCGTCCTTGAGGCCGTGGACGTGCTTCGCGCCCTCGGCGGTGGGGATGACGGTGGGGGACCACTCCTTCTCCTCGTCCTTCCCCTCGAACCACGCCGGGTCGAACAGGTGAAGCCCGTAGCCGGTGCTGGTGACGCCGTTCAACAGCTGGAGGATGCGCAGCTTGCAGCCCTCCGGCTCGGCGTGGGGGATGCACATGGCGTCCTGGGCGGTGTCCCGGAAGCCCAGCCCCGTGCGCCCGCCCACCTCGATGAAGGAGGAAAACCGGGAGAACAGCACGTTGATCTCGCTCTGGTACAGGTTCCAGATGTTTAAGGAGCGGTTCATGTTCGCATGCGGCGTTTTGACGGTGAGCGCGCCCAGCTTTTCATCCCAAAACTGTTTGAGCTCGGCAAAGGCGCGGTCCGTCCCCTCGAAGTCGTAGCGGCGGCGAGCGTCCTCCGCGGCGTCGCCCCGGCCCGTGCCCAGATAGAACAGCAGCCGCGCCGACTCGCCGGGCCGGAGGACGAGCTTCTTTTGCAGCGCCCCCACGGGGTTGCCGCCGTTTTCATGGCTGCCGGTCAGGACGCCGGTCTCCACGCCGATGGGGTTGCGCTCGGTGCGGTAGGGGCCGATGAAGGCCTCGCGGGTGCCCTCCCAGCCGTCCGGGGTGAAGCTCCCGGCGAAGAACTGGAAGCTGTCCGGCTCATAGTGCAGCTCGCAGATGGCGGCGTCGTTCTCCATGAACGACCCGGCGCAGTACAGGCTCATCTGGAAGTTCTGGTTGTCGATGTCGATGTTGTGGAAGGAGAACTCCACGTAGCCGGTGACGCTGATGCGCCGCGTCTGTTCGGACGTATTCTGTATCCGCACGTCGAAGATCTCCACCGGGTCGGCATCGCCGGTCTCCCGGGGGATGAACAGCGTCTGGGAGGCGGCGATGCCCGCGTATGCGCATTCGTAGACGGAGTAGCTCAAACCGTGCCGACAGACATACTTCGCCGCGTTAAGCGAAACGCCCGTCGGCTGCCAGCTGACGGACCAGGCTTTGCCCGTGTCGTCGTCCCGGAGATAGACGTAGTGTCCCGGGAAGTCCATCGGCACGCCGTTGGGGCGAAAGCGGGTGATGCGGTGATACTGCGGCGAATCCAGCCAGCAGTAGCCGCCCGCGTTGTGGGAGATCACCGCGCCCATGCGCTGGGTGCCCAGGTAGTTGGTCATCGAAAAGGGAACGTCCACCCGGTCGATCACATACTCCCGGGCCGCGTCGTCAAAATAGCCGTATCTCATGCGCGTAGTCCTCCGCTGCATCTATTTTACACTATACTCATTTTATCAGCAAGGGGAGAAAAAGGGAATGGATGGGATTGGCGTTTTTTGTTTTGAATTGGCAGGATGAAAAAGCCGGAACGCTTGGGTGAGCGTTCCGGCAAAATGGGGTCGGGATCATCCGAGGTAGGCGGCCAGCTGCGCGTTGGCGGCGTCGAGGTAGGTCTGCATGCCGGCGGCGTCCAGCGCGGCCAGGAAGTCGGGCAGGGTGGTCTCGGGGTCCAGCGCGCCGGCGTCCAGGGCCAGGGCGTATTGGGCGGCGACGGTGCCCAGGGCGGCCATCTCATTGGCGACCTCGGCGTTGTCGAACACGTAGCCCAGCGCGGGGATGGCCTTGGCGGAGGCGTAGTATTCCTTGAAGCTCTCGCGGAAGCCAGCGCCCTCGGCGGCGGTGTCGGGCAGGATGGTCACGTTGCCCATGCCGTTGGTCCAGGGGCTGTAATTGGCGCGCTCCTCGGTGAACTCCACCAGGCCGTCGGCGTTCAGGTTGTAGTGGACGCCCTCCACGCCGTAGTTCATAAGGGTCATCAGCACGGGATCGCTGTTGAGAAGGGCCAGGAACTTGAAGCTCTCCACGGGATGCTCGGAGGCGGTGGAGATGGCGACCATCGCGCCCTGGGAGGCGGTGGTGTCCACATAGGGATCGGTGCAGGGCACGAAGGCGACCTCGATGCCGCGGTCCAGCACGTCGGCGGAGTACTCATAGCCGAAGGCGTAGGACTGGGTGCCGATCAGGTATTCGCCGGTCTTCTGGGTGTTGGTGCGGGTGTCGTTGGAGGTCTCCGCCACGGCCAGGGAGGGATCGACATACCCGGCCTCGTAGTACTCGTGCATCTTGTCCACGAACTTGCGGTACTCCTCGGTGGCAAACTTGTTGAGGATCACGTTGCCCTCGGGGCCCTCGGCGGACACGTCGTCCTGGTTGAGGTACAGGGAGAGCAGGTTGGTGGAGCCGGAGTCGCCCGCCACGATGATGGAGCCGGTGACCATGCGCTCAAGCACCATGGGCTCGACCAGGAAGGGATAGAAGGAATCGCCCTTCAGCTCCTTGGCCTTCTGGAACAGCTCGCCGAAGTCGTAGAAGGACATGGCCTTGAAGTCGTCCAGCGTGTAGCCCAGCTCGTTCAAAAGGGTCACATTCACGTCCCAGGTGTTCTGGGTGGCGGTGTCCTTGAAGCCGTTCACGGCGTAGATGCCCTTGCCCTCGGCGCCCTCGATGGTGGCGGCCTGCATCAGGCTCTCGGGGATGGCGGCGACCAGGTCCGCGCCGTACTCGGCGATGAGGTCGTCCAGCTTCACGAAGTAGCCGTTCTTGGCATAGGTGTTGTATTCGTCCGCAGACCAGGAGCAGGTGAACACCATGTCGATGCCGGTGTCGCCGGACAGCAGGGCGTTGGTGGCCTTGTCGTCAAAGTCGCCCCAGGTGCCCCAGACGACCTCCAGCTTCGCGCCCACCTTGTCGGCGATGTAGGCGTTCACGGCCTCCAGCACCGCGGTGTCGTCGGTCACGTTGCTGCCGTGGAACATGATGGTGATGGTGGGCAGGTCCTCCGCCAGCGCGAAGCTCGCCGCGGTCAGCAGCATGGCAAGGGAGAGTACCAGTGCAAGCAGTTTCTTCATGGGAATATCCTCCTTATATTTGCAAATGGACAGGCCATTTTGCGATTCAGAGTATTAATGGATAATGGAGAATGGAAAACGGAGAATGGATGTGGAAATCCCTGCGGATTTCGTAACTGTTCAGTCCTGTGACAAACAGAGATTTGGCAGGCTGCGGGGGACGACCTCTCAGTCAGCCTAACGGCTGACAGCTCCCCTGGA
>CADCAS010000026.1:0-17970 GCA_902799465.1 uncultured Eubacteriales bacterium | reverse complement strand
GCTGTCGCCGACGAAGTCGGTGACTGAGAGGTCGTTCCCCGTTGCCTCGGACAATCTCCACTTATCACAGCAGAACTGAATAGATACCGGATTTCTTTGGATTAAAGGCGGGGATCGGAATAACAACGTCGATTACGGTATTTCAATCAAACAAATCCGCAGGATTTGTACCGCCATTCTCCATTTTCCCTTTTCCATTCTCCATTCAAACCGTTACCCCTTGACCGATCCCACGGTCAAGCCGGCGACGACGTAGCGCTGGAAGAATGGGTATGCGCAGGCGATGGGCACCACGATGAACACCACCAGGGCCATCTTGAGGGACTGGCTGGGCAGGTTTCGCGCCGCCTGGGCGGCGTCCGCGCCCAGCATGGAGCTGTTCTTGGCCAGGAAGTCGGCGTTGCGCTGCATGCGCATCAGGAGGTACTGAAGGGGTATGACGTCCATGTTCTTGGTGATGTACAGAAGGGAGAGGAACCACTCGTTCCAGAAGGCTAGCGCGTTCAACAGCGCGATGGTGGCGATGCCGGGCTTGACCACCGGCAGCACGATCTGTATGAGGGTGCGGTATTCGCCCGCGCCGTCGATGGTGGAGGCCTCGATAAGCTCCCGCGGCACCGTGGTCTGGAAGAACGTGCGCATCACGATCACGTTGAAGGGGGAGAACAGCAGCGGCACGATCAGCGCGGCGTAGTTGTCACTGAGTCCCAGCAGCGTCTTGCACACCACGAAGGTGGGCACAAGGCCGCCGCCGAAGATCATGGTGAAGAAGGACAGGAAGTTGAAGAAGTTCCGGTACTTGAAGTCCCTCCGGTAGAGGGGGTAGGCGTAGAGTATGCAGATGGCGACCGATAAGACCGTGCCGACAATCGTGATGAGGAAGGAGTTGAAGTAGCTGCGCCACAGCGCGTCGCCCAGCTGGAACACGTAGCTGTACGCCTGGGTGGACCACGAGAGCGGCATGAAGGAATAGCCGATCTGCCGGATGCTGTCCTCCGAGGTGAAGGAGATGATGATGACGAATATAAAGGGCACGATGCACAACAGCGCGAACAGTCCCAGAACGACGTGGAACGCGGCCTGCGCGCCGGGGCCGAAGCTGTTCAGCGTGGCCGAGGATTGCTTTTTTTGAGACATGGGATCGGCCTCCTTAGAACAGCGAGCTATCGGCGTCGATCTTTCTGACGATGCCGTTGGTGATGACGATGCAGATACAGCCGACAACGCTTTGCAGCAGTCCCGCCGCGGCGCTCATGCCCAGGTTGTGGGTGTTGGCGTAGGTGTTGTAGACGTAGGTGTCGATGACCTGGGTCACCGGGTAAAGCGGCCCGGAGTTCTGGGGGACGTTGTAAAACAGACCGAAGTCGGCGTTGAAGATCTTGCCCACGGACATAATCAGCAGGATCACGATCATGGGCCGGATCCCCGGCAGCGTCACGTGCCAGACCTGCTGCCACTTGGTGGCGCCGTCCACGGCGGCGGCCTCGTATAAGGTCGTGTCGATGCCCGTGATGGCCGCGAGATACAGCACGCTGGAGTAGCCCACGTTCTTCCAGAGGTTAGAGATCGTCAGTATCAGCGGCCACCAGGTCGTGGTCATGTAGAACTGGGTCGGTTTTAATCCCAGCGACTTCTGAATGGAGGGGATCATGCCGCTGGTGGGGTCCAGGAAGGCCAGGACGAAGTAGCTGGCCACCACCCAGGAGAGGAAGTAGGGGAAGAACATCATGGTCTGGTAGGCCTTGGCGGCGAAGCGGTTCTTGAGCTCCGACATCATCACTGCCAGCGTCACCGCCAGCGCCAGCACCAGCACGATCCACGCAGCGTTGTACAGGAGGGTGTTGCGGATCATGGTGACCGTGGCGGGACTTTTCAGAAACGCGAAGTTCTTGAGGCCCACCCACCTGGACTTGATCAGGTTGTTCCAGAAGGTGTTGGGCTTCTGGGCCTTGTAGTCCTTGAACGAGATTACCACGCCCAGCATCGGCAGATACCGTATCAGCAATAGCCACATCGCCCCGGGCAGCGCCATCGTTACGAGCCAGAAGTCCTTCCAGCTCCACCTGCGTCTTTGGCTGTATTTCATGGGCGGCGCCTCGCTTTCACTGTTGCTAATGGAATTATAACAATTCAGACATAAAAAAACAGCGGCTCCGCTTGGCTTATTTTGTCTCTGCTTGGCATGTTTGCGCCCCGGGGCATTGACATTCCCGCACAACGGATTTATCATTCATGCAAGGAGGTCGATTGCCATGATCGTTCGCAGGATCCGTCCCGGGGAATACAAGCGCTGCCAGCAGCTGTGCGCCCTGGCCTTTGAATATGAGATGAAGGACGCGGCGCTGTCCCCGGAGGCGCTGCTAAAGAGGATAAAGGACTATCCGCGCTCCATGCAGGACGTCTGCTGGGACAGCCAGTGGGCGGCCTTCGAGGATGACGACAGGACCATGATGGCCACCATGACCGTCATCCCCTGGAAGGCGACCTTCGACGGCCAGACCGTTTGCATGGCGGGCATCGGCGGGGTGGCGTCGCTGCCGCAGTACCGCCGCAGCGGCGCGATCCGGGCGTGCTTCGAGGCGATGCTCAGGGACAGCCCGGGGGCCTGCCTGTCCTATCTCTATCCCTTCTCAACCGAATTCTATCGCAAGTTCGGCTATGAGCTGGGCTGCGACTGGGTGAAGTGGCGGCTGCGGCTTGCGGGCATGCCGAGGCCCGAGGTGACGGGCCGCTGGAAGCTGGCGGAGCCGGGAGGGAAGCTGCTGCTGGACGTCTGCGCCGTGGACAAACCGCGGGAGGCGCGCTACAACTGCATGATCCGGGCGGGGGTGGTGGACAGGCTGTTCCTCCGGGACGATCCGTTTGCCAGCAGGCGCTACACCTATATCTACTATGACGAAGGGGGACGGCCCCGCAGCTACATGACCGTCGTCCCCAGGGATGGCGCGCTGGACTGTCCGCGGTTCGTGTTCAACGACCGGGAGGGCTTTCTGGGCCTGCTGGCGCTGCTGATGCGCCTGTCCGCCGATCACAGCCACGCCACGCTGTATCTGCCGGACGACGTGGACCTGCGGGGCGTCATCCCGGAGTGGAGCTTCGGCAACGTGGAGCGGACCGTCGAACAGCGGGGCATGGTGCGCGCGATGGATGTGCGGGCGCTGCTCTCCATGGCCCGGATGCGGGGCGAGGGCAGCCTGCGCGTGGCGGTTACCGACCCGCAGATCCCGGAGAACGACGGCTGCTTTGAGGTGCGCTTTGCGCCGGGACGGAAGAACGACGTGCGCTGTGTGGACGCCACGCCGGACATCGAGCTGACCATCCAGGATTTCAGCCGCCTCATCGTGGGCTGCTGCGACCTCGACCCGGAATGGATGCCGGACGTGAAGCTGCACTGCCCCCTGGAGCAGGCCGCCCAGGTGTTCTACCGCAAACCGACGTTTATCAGCGCCTACTTCTGATGGAGGATATGAACCGTGAAATGTATCATCAATGGAACGATCCTGTTGAAGGACGGGGAGCTGACCGGCAAGGCGCTCGTGTTTGACGACAAAGTACGCGCCATCGCGGATGTGCCGCCGGGGGACGCGGAGGTCATCGATGCCGGGGGCGGGTACGTGTCGCCGGGACTGATCGACGTGCACTGCCACGGCTTCATGGGCTGGGATGCCTCCCACGGTGATTTGGACGAACTGCGCAGGATGTCCCGTCGGGCGGCGCGGACCGGCGTGACCGCCTGGCTGCCCACCACCATGACGCTGGACTGGCCGACGCTGGAGCAATGCTTCTCGGCCATCTGCCAGGCGCAGCGGGAGAGCCTGTCCCCCGAATGGGGCGGCGCGCAGGTGCTGGGCTGCCACGCCGAGGGGCCGTTCATCAACCCGAAAAAGAAGGGCGCGCAGGCGGAGTCCTGCATCCAGGCCCCGGACGCGGACAAGCTGCGCCCCTGGGCGGACGTGATACGCCTGATGACCCTCGCCCCGGAGATGGACGGGGCGCTGGACTGCGTCCGCGCGGCGCGGGAGATGGGCATTGTGATGTCGATGGGCCACACGGACGCCACCTGGGAACAGGCCCTTGCGGGCATTGAGGCGGGCGTCACCCACGCGACCCACACCTTCAACGCCATGCCGCCGCTGAACCACCGCCAGCCGGGTGTGATCGGCGCGGCGCTACAGGACAGCCGCGTGTACTGCGAGCTGATCGCCGACACCTTCCACGTCCATCCCGCGCTGTTTCCGATGATGGCCCGGGCGGCGGGGGAGCGGCTGGTGCTCATCACCGACTCCATCTCCGTGGCCGGGCTGCCCGACGGTCCCCACGACCAGCTGGGCGCGACGGTGATCGTAGACGGCATCCGCTTGCGCTTCCCGGACGGCACCATCGCCGGGAGCGCCCTGACCCTGGATGGCGCCGTGCGCAATTTCGCGCGGCACACGGGCCTCCCTCTGTGGCAGGCGGTGAAAATGGCCTCCCTGAACCCGGCCAAGAGCATCGGCGCGGATGACAAAAAAGGCGACCTTGCTCCCGGCAAGGACGCCGATATCCTCATCACCGACCCGGACTTCAATGTGCGGGATGTCTTTGTGCGGGGGGAGGAGTTGGGGGGAGGGAATAGGGAAAAGGGAAAAGGGAAAAGGGGTAACGGCTGCCGCGTACTGTAGGGGCGGCCAATGGCCGCCCGCCATATACCGACACAATATGCACTGCCTGGCGGGCGGCGCATTGCCGCCTCCTGTTCCCTTTTCCCTGTTCCCTTTTCCCTTTATCTCCTACATCTCCAGCATCAGCGCGGCCTCGCGCTTTGCCTTCTCGATGGCTTCGAGCAGGGCTTCGCTGGAGCCGGTCTCGAAGCCGTCCTTTGAGAGCATGACGCCGCGGTGATCGGAGCAGATCAGCAGCAGGAGATGGTCGGTGGTTTTGTGCTCGCGTATATCAGTGTATTCGATTTGCACAGGCTCGCCCCTGCCGGTATCCACGTCGAGGGACGTTCGCCAGCAGGTGACCGTGCGCTCGGACGCCTCGCCGTTGATGCGGCTGAACGCCCTGTACTTCCGCCGCAGCTCCGATTTCTGGAGCGTCGACGCCCAGACGATCACCAGCGCGCCGGTGAGCAGCGCGGGCACGCACAGCGACGACAGCATTGGGAAGCGCACCTGTATGGCGAGAAAGACGAGCCCAAAGGCCAGGAACACGAAGCCGCAGTAGAGCAGCGCCTTCCGGCGCTTCTGCGAGAAGGTGGCGCTGTGGCTCTCCGCGAACAGCACCTTTGTCACGGTGATGTGATTGACGGCGATGGGTTCCATTACTGCTTGCCCTCCCTGTTGCGCTCTACGCTGCGCAGAAGTGCCTCCCAGTGGCGCGTGCCGCTGTTCATGCCCTACGACAAGGACGGCTGCTTCTCCGGCAGCGCCGTGCAGCTCGACGACGGACGCCAGCTGCTGATGTATACCGGCGTGCGCGAGGAGCGGCAGGCGGACGGGTCGCTGAAGCAGTACCAGACCCAGTGCCTCGCCGTGGGCGACGGGATCGACTACGAGAAGTACGAGGGCAACCCGGTGATCACCGCTGCCGACCTGCCCAGGGGCGGCAGCGAGGTGGACTTCCGCGATCCCAGGATCTGGCGGGAGGCCGACGGCTACTATGCCGTGGTGGGGAACCGTCCCGCCGACGGCAGCGGCTCGATCCTGCTGTTTCACAGCGAGGATGCCTTCCACTGGCAGTACAGGGGCCGCGTGGCCTCCAACCACAACCAGTACGGCAGGATGTGGGAGTGCCCGGATTACTTCAGGCTGGACGGCAAGGACGTGCTGTTCGTCAGTCCCCAGGAGATGCGGCCCATCGGCCTGGAGTTCCACGCCGGAAACGGCACCGTGTGCATGATCGGCGAGGCCGACGAAAACAAGCACCTGATCCGGGAGAACGTCCATGCCATCGACTACGGCATCGACTTCTACGCGCCCCAGACGCTGCTGACCCCCGACGGGCGGCGCATCATGATCGCGTGGATGCAGAACTGGGACACGGCCCGGAGCCAGCCCGTCACCAACCGCATCTGCGGCCAGATGACCCTGCCCCGCGAGCTGACCGTCCGCGACGGCAGGCTGATCCAGGTGCCGGTGCGCGAGCTGGAGAACTACTACGGCGAGAAGATCAGCTACCGGAATGTGCCCCTGTCCACGGAGACGATCCTGGCCGGGATCAAGGGCAGGACCCTCGACATGACCGTGAACGTGCGTCCCGCCAACGGCAGCTCCATGTATCGCTCCTTCAGGATCAACCTGGCCAAGGATGGCGAGCACGTGACCACCGTCAAGTACAAGCCCGAGCAGGGCATCGTGCGGGTGGACCGCTCCCGCTGCGGCTTCCGCTTCGACATCGTGCACGTGCGGGAATTCCCCGTGTATTCCAAGCACGGCAACATCAAGCTGCGCTGTGTGCTGGACAGGCACAGCCTGGAGCTGTTCGTCAACGACGGCGAGCAGGCGGCCAGCTTCGTGCTGCATACCGATGTCTCCGCGGATGTGATCAGCTTCGAGGCCGACGGCGAGGTGCTGATGGACGTGGAGAAGTACGACCTGGTATTCAACCCGGAGGACGAATAATGCAGCGCGCCGCTGAAGGAACGCTGAAACCGTGACGACCCCATTTCAATGGCGCGGGCCACTCCACTCAATGGCGCCGCGCGCATTCAAGAAGGAGGAAGCATATCCGCAGGCTCGCGGTGCGACAGTGTGGAGACCTGTCGCAATGCGGTTCATTCCACAGAGAATGACGCGAGGTCGCCTTTGCGGAGGCTGGGCGATCAGAGCCGGTATCATGTCCAATGTTCTGATCAAGGGATTGAAGAAGATCTACGATAACAAGGTGACCGCGGTCCACGACGTGAACCTGGAGATCGCCGACAAGGAATTCATCGTGCTGGTCGGCCCGTCCGGCTGCGGCAAGTCCACCACGCTGCGCATGGTCGCGGGCCTGGAGGACATCTCCGAGGGTGAGCTGTACATCGACGGCAGGCTGTGCAACGACGTGGCCCCCAAGGACCGCGACATCGCCATGGTCTTCCAGAACTACGCCCTCTATCCCCATATGACCGTCTACCAGAACATGGCCTTCGCCCTCAAGCTGAAAAAGACCCCCAAGGATGAGATCGACAAAAAGGTGCGCGAGGTCGCGCAGATCCTGGACATCACCCAGTATCTGGAGCGCAAGCCCAAGGCCCTGTCCGGCGGCCAGCGCCAGCGCGTGGCCATCGGCCGCGCCATGGTCCGCGACCCCAAGGTGTTCCTGATGGACGAGCCGCTCTCCAACCTGGACGCCAAGCTCAGAAACCAGATGCGCGCCGAGATCATCAAGCTTAGGCAGCGCATCAACACCACCTTCATGTACGTCACCCATGACCAGACCGAGGCCATGACCCTGGGCGACCGCATCGTCATCATGAAGGACGGCTATGTCAACCAGATCGGCACCCCCGTCGAGGTGTTCAACAAGCCCGTCAATCTGTTCGTGGCCGGCTTCATCGGCATGCCCGTGATGAACTTCTTCGACAACTGCAAGCTGCTGCTGGAAAACGGCGTGTACTATGCGGAGATCCGCGGCGTGCGCTTTGAGCTTTCCGAGTTCCAGCAGAAGGCGCTGGCCCAGAACGGCCAGAAGGCCTGCGATATCGTGGCGGGCATCCGTCCCCAGCACATCACCGTGGGCGAGGGCGAGCTGAGCGCGCTGATCGAGGTGTCCGAGATGCTGGGCACCGAGGTCAACCTGCACACCCGCTCCAACGACGACGAGGTGGTCATGGTGATCCCCACCGTCGATCTCCAGACCGACGTCTCCATGGGCAACACCATCCGCTTCACCACCCAGTCGAGGCTCATCCAGCTGTTCGACAAGCAGACCGGCAACAATCTGATCTGGTACGACGAAAAGTCCTCCAAGGCCGACGCGCCGGTGTGCAAGGAGTATGGGTTCTGATTAGGGAATAGGGAATAGGGAAAAGGGAAAAGGGGCTGCGGCTGCCGCGCATCATTCCGGGGAAGCCAAAGCGATTTCAATTCCTGATTCTTCCCGACAAATCCCAATTGCCACCTGCCGAACAGACACCCGGCAAGATCGAATCCATGTCACCCGGAACCGGAATAGAGGTTATCGCTTCTATTCCGGTTTTTTGATGCGTGTATGCGCGGCAGCGGCTATTCCTGTTGCCTGTTCCCTGTTGCCTGTTGCCTGTTGCCTGTTGCCTGTTCCCTTGCGCAAGCCCAACATTTCCCCTCACCAGACAAAAAACGTCACCCCGGGTATGGACGCGACCCGTGGTGACGTGCTATAATGACAGTATATCGCAAAGCGGGGTGAATGACACATTGACGGCAAACACGGATGCGCTGCGGAGGGAGCTGCTGGAGAAGTTGCTGGAATTGGGCGCGGACTGCGCGGGGGTGGCGCGGGTGGAGGATCTGCGCGACGGTCCCTCGGAGCGCCTCTTTCCCAACATGAAGGACCACAGCCGGGACCACTTCGCGGAGGAGATCACCACGGGCCTGCCCCACGGGGCGGTGTACTGGGAGCCCGACGCCCGGTCGGTGCTGGTGTACGCCGTGGCCCATCCCGCTGAGAGGCCGGAGCTGGACTGGTGGTGCGGCGAGATCGACCCGCCGGGGAACAAGCGGCTGCTGGCCATCTCCCGGGAGTTTCGGGCCTACATGGCGCAGGCGCACCCAGACATCGGCGTCTATTCCAGACGCTACCATGTGGAGCGGGGCGGGCTGTACCTCAAGGAGGCCGCCGTCGCCGCGGGGCTGGGGTGCATCGGCAGGAACAATCTGCTGGTGACGCCGCGCTACGGCCCGCGGGTCAGGCTGCGGGCCATCGACATAAGCGTCGCGCTTGAACCCACCGGGCCTAATGATTTCGACCCCTGCGCGGACTGCGACGCGCCGTGTCTGAAGCACTGTCCCCAGGGCGCGTTCGATGAACAGATCTACACCCCGGAGGAGACGGGGCTTGCGCACCTTCCCGGGCGGGACGGGCGATACTTCCGCGCCGCCTGCGCCGTACAGATGAAGGTCAACGAGGATTCCGCGCAGGTCGGCCTCATGCCCGAGGTGTGCGACCACCCGGAGAAGATCATCAAATACTGCCGCAAGTGCGAGCTGTTTTGCAAAATAGGACGATAAGGGGGATCAACATGGAGGCAATCACCAACTTCCTCTACTGGCTGGACGACCTGCTGTGGGGCAACGCCATGACGGTGGTCGTGGTGGGCACGGGCATACTGCTGTCGCTGCGGTTTGGCTTCGTGTACCAGCGCAAGATCGGCTTCAACTTCAAGAACACCTTCGGCAAGATGTTCGACAGGGGCGAGGGCGAGGGCACCATCTCCGGCTTCCAGGCCGCCTGTACGGCCCTGGCCAACACCATCGGCACCGGCAACATCTCCGGCGTGGCCACGGCCATCGTCTCCGGCGGGCCGGGGGCGCTGGTGTGGATGTGGATATCGGCCTTCTTCGGCATGTCCACCAAGGCCTGTGAGATCATCATCGGCCAGCGCTACCGCGAGCACTACCAGAAGTCCATGGACGAATACGTCTGCGACCGCTCCTTCGTGATGAAGAACGCCTTCGGCTGGAAGAAGGGCGCGGTGGTACTGGCGGTGTTCTGCTTCGTCTTCGGGCCCTGGACCTGCTGCGTGCAAACCGAGGCGGTCACCAGCTCCCTCAATCAGGCCTTCGGCATCCCCAGCATCGCGTCGGTGATCGTCATCGGCCTGACCTGCCTGTTCACCATCTGGGGCGGGCTGAAGCGCATCTCCTCCGTCATGTCCAAGGCGGTGCCCATCATGGCGGCGCTGTACGTGCTGATGGGCCTGGGCGTGGTGATCGTCAACTTCCGGGCCATACCCTCCGTCATCGCTCTGATCTTCAAAAGCGCCTTCTCGCCCGCGGCGGCGGCGGGCGGCTTCGCCGGGGCCACCGTGCGCGACGCCATACAGTACGGCGTGGCCCGCGGCATGTACTCCAACGACGCCGGCACCGGCTACGGCATGATCGCCCACGCCAGCGCCCGCACCGACCATCCCGTGCGGCAGTCCCTGTGGGGCTGGGGCGAGGTGTTCCTGGACACCATGATCGTGTGCTCCATCACCGCCTTCACCATCATCATGACCGGCTCCTATACCCAGACCGACGCCACCTCCGGGGCGCTGACCACCTTCGCCTTCACCAACGCCTACGGAAGGATCGGCGGCCAGCTGACCGCCATCGCCATCGCGGTGTTCGCTTGGACCACCATCATCGGCATGTACTACACCTGCGAGAAGTCCGTCAACTACGCCTTTGGCGACACGGAGACCAATAAGAAGCTCATGCCCGTCTACATGATCTACTACATGATCCCCTGCGTGCTGTTCTACAACATCCAGGCCGACGTGCTCTGGGCCTTCACGGACATCATCTCCGCGGCCTATGTCATCATTACGCTGTTCTTCATCTACGCCCGCCACAAGGAGATCTTCCGCCTGTTCGACGACTTCTGGAAGCGCTTCCTGCCTGCCAAGGCGCGGGGCGAAAACCCGCCGAACGTCAGCTTCGACTGCGCGAAGGAGAATTAAACGCCAGCCATGTACGACAAATATACCATCCTCAAGCAGTACTTCGGCCACGACGGCTTCCGCCAGGGGCAGGAGGCGCTGGTGGACGCGCTGCTTGAAGGCCGCGACGTGCTGGGCGTGATGCCCACCGGGGCGGGGAAGTCCATCTGCTATCAGCTCCCGGCGGTATCGCTGCCGGGGCTGACGCTGGTGATCTCGCCGCTGATCTCGCTGATGAAGGACCAGGTGGCGTCCCTCAAGACCTCCGGCATCCCGGCGGCGTTCGTCAACTCCACCCTCAGCGCCGAGGAATACACCGAGACCCTGCGGCTGGCCCGCGAGGGCGTGTACAAGCTGATCTACGTCGCCCCGGAGCGGCTGACGGCCCCGGCGTTCGCGCGGCTGTGCCAGTCTGTGAAGATCTCGCTGGTGGCCGTGGACGAGGCGCACTGCGTGTCCCAGTGGGGGCAGGACTTCCGCCCCAGCTATCTGAACATCGCCCGCTTCATCGAAGGCCTGCCCGAACGCCCCGTGGTGGGCGCGTTCACGGCCACGGCCACCGAGGCGGTGAAGGCGGACATCGTCAAGCTGCTGGAGCTTAAGGCCCCCTTCACGCTGACCACCGGCTTTGACCGCCCGAACCTGTACTTCGACGTGGTGAAGCCCAAAAAGAAGCTCGACTGGCTGCTGCAATACGTCCGGGACCACGCGGACCAGACCGGCATCGTCTATTGCGCCACCCGCAAGGGGGTGGAGGAGACCTGCGCGAAGCTGATCCAGTCCGGCGTCGCCGCCACGCGCTACCACGCGGGCCTCTCCGACGAGGAGCGCCGCCAGAATCAGGAGGACTTCGTCTACGACCGGGTCCGCGTGATGGTGGCTACCAACGCCTTCGGCATGGGCATCGACAAGTCCAACGTGGGCTTTGTGCTGCACTACAACATGCCCAAGAACCTGGAGAGCTACTACCAGGAGGCGGGCCGCGCGGGCCGGGACGGCGAGCGCGCCCAGTGCGTGCTGATGTTCTCCGCGGGGGATGTGCAGACCGCCAAGTTCCTGATCGGCACGTCCTCGGAAAACGAGGCCCTCTCCGAGGAGGAGCGCGCCAACGTGTACCTCCAGGACATGAAGCGATTACAGGCCATGACCGCCTACTGCAAGACCACGGGCTGCTTCCGCGCCAATCTGCTGCGCTACTTCGGCGAGAACGCCCCGGACCGCTGCGGCTACTGCGGCAACTGCGTGGGCGAGACCGTCCGGACGGACATCACCCTGGAGGCGCAGAAGATCCTCTCCGGGGTGGCGCGGGTGGAGAAGCGCTACGCCACGGGCCTGGGCGTGACGATGATCATCCGCATGCTCACCGGCAGCGGCGAGCAGCGGGTACATCAGCTGGGCCTGGACCGCCTGCCCACCTACGGCATCATGGCCGCGACCAACCGGACCCACATCCGCGCCTGTATCGACGCCCTGGCCGAGCAGGGGTATCTCAGCCTGGGGGAGGGGCAGTATCCCGTGGTGCGCCTGAACCGCGCGGCGTGGCCCGTGCTCAAGGGGGAGGAGAAGGTCTATCTGACCGAGCGCGTGGCCAGGAAGCGGGCCGCGTCCCCGAAGCGCGCCGGGAAGGCCCCGAATGACAGCCTCTACGAGGCCCTCCGCGCCTGCCGCATGGAGCTGGCCCGCCGGGAAGGCGTGCCGGCCTACATGATCTTCTCCAACGCCGCCCTGTCCGACATGGCCCTCAAGCGCCCCGCCGACATGGAGGAACTGATGCAGGTCTCCGGCGTGGGCAGCTATAAGGCCAGCCACTACGGCGAGGCCTTTCTGGAAACCATCCGCAATTGGGAAGCGACGCAGACATGATTCAAGGGCCGCCCGAACGGGCGGCCCTTGGAGTATGCGTGATTCCCTGCCTCATGCCGCCTTCCTGTCCAGCATGGCGGTGGCGATGTTGATGGCCTGGTCAGAGCAGCGCTCCAGGTCGGTGCACATGTCGGTGAAGATGACGCCGCCCAGCGGGTCGCAGGACTCCTTCATCAGGCGCTCCACATGGTTCTGGATGTAGGTCTCCTGCATATCGTCCACCCGCTGCTCCAGCGCCTCGGCGCGGGGCAGCAGATCGAAGCGCTCGTTTTCAAACACCTCCATGGACACGTCGATGGTCTCCAGCACGGCGTCGCCCATCTCGCGAAGCTCATCCAGCGCCAGCTTGGAGATGACGGCCTTCTCGTTCTTCACGCGGTCCCCGAACTCCATGATGTTCTCGGCGTGGTCGCCGATGCGCTCGAAGTTGGACACCACCAGGATCATGCGGGAGAGGCGGAACACGTCGCGGTCCGACAGCGGCAGGGACCTCAGCTCCACCAGCTTGTCCTCGATGGCGTGGTTGAGGTAGTCGATGGTCTCCTCGGTGTCGGCCACCTTGCTGCGCAGCTCCATGTCGTCGGAATTGAAGAAGTACTTCAGCGCGTCGTCCAGGTTGTCCCGGGCCAGCTTGCCCATGCGGCTGACCTCCAGCATGGCCTGACGCATGGCCATGACGGGCATGTCGCGCTCGATGCCGCCCAGATACAGCAGCTTCCGGGACTCCAGCGCCCGCCGCTCAGAGGGCAGCAGGGGCAGGGTCTTCCGGGCCAGGGCGACGATCAGGTTGGAGAAGGGCAGCAGCACCGCCACGGCGAACAGCGCGAACAGCGTGTGGGTGTTGGCGACCTGACGCCCGATGTCGTTGGGGGAGAGGCCGCGGATGGCGTCGAGCACGCCGGGGAACACGGTGATGACCACCAGCAGCAGTGCCGCCCGCATCAGGTTGAAGTATAGGTTCAAAAGCGCCGTGCGCTTGCCGTTGCGGTCGGTGGTCAGCGAAGCCAGCAGGTTGGGCGTCACCGAGCCGATGGCCGCGCCGATGACCAGATAGACGCACTGGCTGTAGTTCAGCAGTCCCTCCGCCGCGAAGGCCTGGAAGATGACGATGGAGGAGGAGGAGCTCTGCAAAAGCGCCGTGAACGCGACGCCGAACAGCAGCGCCATCGCGGGATGGTCCAGCGCCTTCAAGAGGCCGACAAAGGTGGGATCGTCCGCCAGCGAGCCGATGGCGGTCTTGATCATGCCGATGCCCACGAACAGCATGCCGAAGCCCAGTATCACCGAGCCGATGTGCTTGACCACGGGCTTCTTGATGAACAGCGCTGCCACCGCGCCCGCGAACAGGATCAGCGGCGCGAAGGCCGTCAGGTTGAAGGCGGTGATCTGCGCCGTCACCGTGGTACCGATGTTCGCGCCCATGATGACGCCGATGGCCTGCCCGAGATCCATCAGCCCCGAATCCACGAAGCCGATCACCATCATGTCCGTGGCGGAGGAGCTCTGGATCAGCATCGTCACCACAATGCCGATGATCACCGCCATCACCCGGTTGCCCGTCACCTTCTCCAGTATCGTCCTCAGCTTGTCGCCCGCGGCCTGCTTGAGGCCCGTGGACATCACCGTCATGCCGTACAAAAACAGCCCCACGCCGCCCAGCATTGACAGCGCCTCCCAAAGCGTCATAGACCCAACCCCCTATATAATATCATCTTATTGATTTCTTACCTATGCTTATAGTATAGCGGCCTGCCGCGGAAAGTCAATATTAGACAGGCTTTTCGAGTGACAAATAATCGTAAAATGCGATGCGAACGATGACGGGACTTCCCGAGAAAAATGTTCGCAAATCTGAATCGTGGTGTAAAATGCCACAAATGGCATAGGCAAAACTGTGGCATAAGCCAGAAGAAAGGCACTGCATTTTGTGCAATACGGATAAATGTAAATTCTTGCGCAGGTTATGCCCGTTTTATAATGCGATCATTATAGATGCTACTATACATATAATGTATATTTATTATGCAGCCGTTCCGTTCCGGGGCAAATCGGGGTTTATCAGAGAAGCGTCAGCCGACATTGAACTCTCATCCGGTCCCTTATTGCACGAACTCCAACAGCGCCTGATGGTTCCTCTCCGCGACGGCAAAGCCCATGTCGTGTATCCGGGTGAGCTTCTCGGGGTCCTTCTCCACGCGGCCGATATTGAGCGGGGCATCGGGCCGCAGCACGAACAGCCGACCCGCCGCTTCTTCCTGTTCGATGAAGTCCAGGGCGTCGTTGTACATGATGTGACGCCGGGCCACGGCCTCCACCAGCCCGGGGTATTTGTGATAGCGCAGCTTCATCAGCGGCAGGGCTTTGTTGGGTTCCTTGCGGTAGCCGGGGGCCTGGGTGAGCACCAGCACGTTTCTGTCGCAGCCGTCGGCGATGGCCCTGCGGATGGGGATGGAGTCCGACACGCCGCCATCCAGGTAGCGCCGCCCGCGATACACCACCATCCGGGAGACCAGCGGCAGCGAGGCGGAGGCGCGAACGGCGTCGATGTCCTCAAACATGTCCCGAATGGGGACATAGACGGGCTTGCCCGTCTCCACGTCCGTCAGCACGGCGGTGAAGCGCGCCCCGCTTGAGAGGAAGGCCGCGTTGTCCAGCGGGTCCAGCTTTCGGGGCACCAGATCGTAGTTCAGCTCCGCGCCGATCATGTCCCCGGTGGTGATCAGCGAGCGCAGGGAGATGAAGCGCGGGTCGTCGGTATAGTTCACCCAAACCCGCAGCCCCCGCCCCGGCTGGCGGCACAGGTAGCTGCACGCCTGGCACGCGCCCGCGGAAACGCCGTACACGTTTTGAAACCACAGCCCACGGGACATCCAGTAGTCCAGCACCCCCGCGGTGAAGGCGCCGCGCATGCCGCCGCCCTCGAGGATCAACCCCAGCATCGTCATCGACCTCCCCGCGCGTCCAGTTCCCGCAGGGCATCGGGCAGCTCCGCGATGTCCCGGATGACCGCGTCGGGCGCCTGCGCCGTGCCGAAGCCGTAGGCCGCGTGGATGAACGGGACGCCCGCCCCGCGCGCGGCGCGCTCGTCGCCCTGGGTGTCCCCGACGTAGGCCGCCGCTTCGATGCCGTTGCGGTCCATCAGCAGGCGGATGTTCTCCGCCTTGCCGCGACCCGTGCGGCCCGACATCTCATAATCCGCAAACAGCGCCCCGAAGCCGTGGAAGGTGAGAAAGGCCTGGAGGTAGCCGTCCTGGCAGTTGCTGACGATGTAGAGCCCGCGCGTCTCACACAGCGCCTTCAGCGTTTCCCGGAGTCCCGGATACAGCGTGCCGCCAATCCGCTGAAGCTGTTCGACCTCCGCGTCGCCGCATTCGTCCATGAGGGCGTTCCGCGCCGCCGCGTCCATGCCGGGGAGCAGCCTTTCGCCGATCTCCGACATGGTCAGTCCCATCAGCGCCTTTTTTTCCGCCTGGGTGACCCGCAGGCCGATCTCGGGATGCCGCGCGAACACGGCGTTCCACACCGCGAAGGTCTGCCCCGTGGCGTCCCAAAGCGTCCCGTCCAGGTCAAATATCACCGCGCGCATGGCATGAGCCTCCTTATATTCTACCGGGATTGTTCTATAAGATTCAGTGCTGCTGGGACAAACGGGAATTCAGGATACAGAAATAGACTGGTTGCGCAAGGGCGGCGATGCGCCCGCAGTGAAATACATATTGTTGCATTTTATGGAGGGAGACTGTAGACCGCCCCAGCGGCGTGCGCGGCGGCGGCTATTCCTGTTTTCTAAACTCCACTTTGCCCGTCAAACGGAAGCACCACCGATATTCTATATTAATCCCGAACAAACGTCAACCGGAGTGCAATGTTTAATTTTTCAGACAGGGTACATCATAACTTTTCTTTAATGACACCCGGACCGGTATAATGATAAAATATGTTATACCATTGGACATCCGAAGACAGACGAGGAGGCACATTATGCAGCAGGACATGATCGTCATTCTGGACCTTGGCAGCACCCAGAGCGCTCAGATCGCCCGCGAGATCCGCGAGCTGGGCGTGTACACGGAGATCCACCCCTACGACATCACCGCGGAGCAGCTCAAGGCGCTCCCCAACGTGAAGGGCATCGTATTAAACGGCGGCGTGAACCGCGTGGTGGACGGCGTGGAGATCGACGCCAGCGACGCGGTATACGCCTGCGGCGCGCCGCTGATGGCGGTGGACCATAAGGCCCAAAAGGCCGACGTCACCCTTGAAAAGTGGCCCGAGGACAGCGCGGTCCGCAGGGAAGCCCTGCGCGCCTTCACCTTCGACACCTGCAAGGCGGAAGCCAACTGGAACATGGACAACTTCATCGCCGACCAGATCGAGCTGATCAAGCAGCAGGTGGGGGACAGGAAGGTGCTGCTGGCCCTGTCCGGCGGCGTGGATTCCTCCGTGGTGGCGGCGCTGCTGATCCGCGCCATCGGCGACCAGCTGACCTGCGTGCACGTCAACCACGGCCTGCTGCGCAAGGGCGAGCCCGAGCAGGTGGTGGAGGTGTTCCGCAATCAGCTGGGCGCGAACCTGATCTATGTGGACGCCGTGGATCGCTTCCTGGACAAGCTGGCCGGCGTGGCCGATCCCGAGCAGAAGCGCAAGATCATCGGCGCGGAGTTCATCCGCGTGTTCGAGGAGGAGGCCCGCAAGCTGGACGGCATCGAGTTCCTGGGCCAGGGCACCATCTATCCCGACATCGTCGAGTCAGGCACCAAGACCGCCAAGATGGTCAAGTCCCACCACAACGTGGGCGGCCTGCCCGAGGACCTTCAGTTTGAGCTGGTGGAACCGCTGAAGATGCTCTTCAAGGACGAGGTACGCGCCTGCGGCAAGGCCCTGGGCCTGCCCGATTCCATGGTCTACCGCCAGCCCTTCCCCGGCCCCGGCCTGGGCGTGCGCTGCCTCGGCGCCATCACCCGCGATCGCCTCGAGGCCGTCCGCGAGGCCGACGCCATCCTCCGCGAGGAGTTCGATAAGGCCGGCCTGCGCGGCAAGGTGTGGCAGTATTTTACTGTCATCCCCGATTTCCGCTCCACCGGCGTCCGCGATAACGCCCGCTGCTTCGACTGGCCCGTCATCCTCCGCGCCGTCAATACCGTCGACGCCATGACCGCCACCGTCGAGCAGGTGGAATGGCCCGTCCTCCTCAAGATCACCGACCGCATCCTCAAAGAGGTCAAGGGCGTCAACCGCGTCCTCTACGACCTCTCCCCCAAGCCTGTGGCAACCATCGAGTGGGAATAAAGGCTGAAATCCTGGAACCCGCATAAAATAAGGGTTTCCGGGCGGTCAAAGTCCCGCGTGGCAACAATTTGGCAACAAAAATCCATCATTCTGAAAATGAGGGCTAACTGATTTTGTGTAGATCAGTTAGCCCTATTTCGTGTGCCGGGCATGGCACACATCTAACCGGTGGAAGTCCGGTCGCGGGTATTTACCGCCAAGCGTAGCGAACCGCAAGCTGCTGGTGGCAACGC
>CADCAS010000025.1 GCA_902799465.1 uncultured Eubacteriales bacterium | reverse complement strand
AATACTTGAATCCATGTTACGATGTAGCGCCGTATACCTGACCGGTATGTACGGTGCAACGGGAGGGGCGAGGGCTATGGCACTCCCTCTACCCTATTCTTACAGCAGCGTTTTCAGGTATTCCGTGAACTCCTCCGTCATCCCGAGGTCCCAGATGAGGGAGCAGGAGAGGTACTTGTCGCGAATGTCGCGGGAGCCGATGAAGGCGTCGATGACGTCCTTGTCGGGCACGCCGATGTCGGCGGGGGTCATGGGCATGCCGGTGGCGGCCATGGTACGGGTGAGGCTGTCCAGGTCGGGCAGCTCTTCGCGGATGATGGCGAGTATGTCGTCCCAGTGGCCGATGATGCGGTCGAGGCGGGCGGCGTGGCGGGCGGGGTCGTTCTTGTGGACCCTATCCTCGATGGCGATGATCTGGTCGGCGGTCTTGCCGAACACCCGGCGCACCTGCTCCTCCCACTGGGCGCGGTCAAAGGCCTTCATGTGGGCCTCGGCCCGGGCGCGGTCGGGGGTGACGGTGACCAGCTTCTGATACAGCTTCATGGTCAGCACCGTGCCCACGCCCACCTGGATGCCGTGGAGGTCGTAGGGCTTGCCCCGCTCCAGGGCCATCATCTCCCACATGTGGCTGAAATAGTGCTCCAGCCCGGAGGCGGGGCGGGAGATGCCCGCGTAGGCCATGCCGATGCCCGCCAGCACCAGCCCCTCGGCCACGGAGCCGATGGCGTCCGGGTCGCGCCCGGCGATGCCGTCGGCGGCGGCCATGATCTTCCCGAGCGCCTGGCGCATCAGCTGGGCCACGTCCTCGCAGTAGTATTCGCCGGTGACCAGGTGGGAGATGCGCCACTCGCAGATGGCCACGTACTTGGCCACCATGTCCCCGAGGCCCGCCCACAGCATGCGCATGGGGGCCTGGGACAGGATCTCGGTGTCCAGCAGGATGCCCTGGGGCACCGCGCCGTACAGGGAGACCTTGACGTGGTTCATCTCCATGGAGGCGTTGTTGGAGGCGTAGCCGTCCATCGACGGGGCGGTGCCCACCACGGCGCTGGGACGGCCCGTGGCCTTGCCCACCACCTTGCAGATGTCGTTGATGACGCCGCCGCCCACGGCCAGCAGCATGTCGCATTCGGGGTCCAGGTTCATCACCGCGCTGCCCACCTCCCACTCGGCGGGGGAGATGCGCTCGCGGCTCATGCCCGGCAGGCCGCTGTCGCCGGTGGTGCAGGGGATGACGTAGCAGCTGTGGCTGACCCCGGCGTCGGTGAGGATGCGGTCGATCCGCTGCCCCGCCACCGCCCAGGTGTTGCCGTCGCAGACCACGAAGGGGTGCGTTTTGCCCATCGCGGCCACCATTTCCGGGACCTCCTTGAGGATTCCCCTTCCTATATTCAGGTATTTCAGCCCGCAGACGTGCTGCTTGCCGCAGCCGCAGGCGTGGCCCTCGGGCCGGACCAGTTCCTTGAGCGTCATTTCGCCAAAGTTCGGCATGGTGTCATCCTCCCGTGCGGATTTTCGGGCAAAAAAAGCGTGGCGGAAAAGCGGCAGAGTGTCACATGGATGTCAAATTTGACAGCGCTGTGACCTGCCGAACGGGTTCCGCCTTTACCTCATTCTCGCCGTAAATCCGATTTTTTGTCTAATTCCACACCATTATACCCCATAAATAGGGCAATTTCAACCTTTTCAAGGCCATCTTGCCCTTAAAATGGCAATCGTGACAGCGGTATAGACAAACCAGAAAAAATATGACAATAAAGTACGAATGTTGACATTTTCTGAGGGGGTTTTGCTGGTATAATATATAATGCTTACAGAGTTCGTCCAGATGTGGTCGAATATGACGCGAATGTGGTCGCATATGGAGGTGAGGGGAGCATGAAGCGGTTCGGCAAGGCGTTTACGGCGCTGCTGCTGGCGCTGATCATGATGTGCGCCTCCCTCGACGCGCTGGCGGCCAACAAGAGCAAGGACAACAAGATCACCAAGGAGGACACCCCGACCAGCGCCTACGTCTACACCTACGTGCTGACGATCTACGACAAGCCCACCAAGGATTCCGAGATCCTGGAGGAGGTGCCCTTCGCCAAGCCCATCGTGAAGCTGCGCGAGAAGAAGGGCTGGGCCAAGGTCAAGACCACCAACGACGTCATCGGCTTCTGCAACGCCAAGCAGCTCACGGAGACCAACCCCAACACGCTGGACACCCGGATGTACTGCCAGGTGGTGGAGCCGGATGTCTACCTGCGCCCCTCGGCGGACTCCCCGATCATGGGCCATTTGTACCGCAATGAGCGGGTGCACGTGGTGGCCGCCACGCCCCTGGGCGACTGGCTGCGGATCGAGGAGAACGGCTACTGCTGCTATATCCCCCGTCCCAACCTGGACTTTGAGAAGTACAAGGAGGCCGAGGAGGTCGAGCTGGCCTGGGTGGCGAAGGAGAAGCTGGTGGTCTACTACGACGAGGAGCTGGACACCGAGTTCGGCACCGCCTACTTCGGCCAGGAGGTCACGCTGGTCAAGCGCGAGGGACTCCGGGCCAAGATCCGCTCCAAGACCGGCCTCATCGGCTACTGCGACCTGGAGGGCCTGACCACCGAGAACCCCAACAGCCTGAACATCACCTGCTTTACCCAGGTGGACGGCGACTACCTGTTCACCTCGCCCACCGACCAGAGCGGGCGGCGGAGCATCTCCGCGGGGGCCGAGCTGATGCTCGACGCCGTGGACGGCGACCGCTACTGGGCCAGGGTCCGCTATCAGGGCTCCTACTACTACGTGCCCTTTGTGTTCCTGGACGGCGGACGCCGGCAGAGCGGCGACTACAAGCGGGTCTACACCCGGGAGGCCGCCCACATCAAGGAGGGCACCAAGCAGTCCAGCAAGATCGTGGCCACCGTGGCCGCGGGGACCGAGCTCACCCTCATCGGCGCCACGGACCGCCACGCCCGCGTCGCCACCCTGCCCGACGCCAACGGCGTGCGGCAGATGGGCTATATCGAGGTGGAATACCTGAAGTAAGACCGCCCCATTAAAAACGCCATGCGTCAGCTGCCGGTCCACGCAAGCCGGCATCTGATTCATCATAAACTCCTCCTTCACAACTCGCCCCCGGCGATGGCCGGGGGCAGCGGCCCCGATTCCCCGGGTCCGCGCCAGGGTTGTGGAGGGAGGCAAAGCGCCGGAGCCCCGATGCGGGCTCCGGCGCTTTTAGGGAGTAGGGAGTAGGGAGTAGGGGAGCTGCGGCAAGCCTCCGACTTCGATTGAAAACGCGTAACTGTTCAGTCGCGGACTCCTTCCGACCCGCTTCGCGGCCCACCTCCCTCAAAGAGGGAGGCTTTTGGATTCCCGTCCAGGCTCCCTCTCCGAGGGAGCTGTCAGCCGCAGGCTGACTGAGGGAGTCATCCCTGGGCGACTGAATAGGTACGAATATGCCTTGTTTTCCAAGAATTCTGGGGGATACTTGACGTTTTCCATTCCATCAGAATGCCTATCATTTGCCGTTCTCCCCTACTCCCTACTGCCTACTCCCTACTCCCTGCCCAATCAGTCCTCTTCCCGATAGAATGTGCAGCCTCCGATGAACTCCCTCAGGATGGAGTTGAGGGGGATCTCGTCCTCCACGTCGGCGGTCTCGATGTAGTTGAGGAACTTGACGAGGCGGCGGGCGAGGGTGTAGTTGGGGCTTTCGGGGGCGACGCCCAGCAGGGCGGGGTAGGCGTACTTCTTCATGATGGGCAGCTCATAGGTGAGGGCGGAGTTGAACATGGCGTCGGCCTGCTCCTGGAAGGGGAAGATGAAGCGCTCCTCACCCCGGCGCACCGAGGCCCACATGTCCATGGTCTCCTCGGGCGGGGTGCCGCGGAACTGGTAATCGCGGACAATGCGCCGCAGCAGCCGCGCGTCGGTGGTACGGATGCGGTTGTGGTCGTCCAGGTTGAGCATGGTCAGCGGGCTGATGTAGACCTTGAACTTCATGTCCGCGGGCACCGTGGCGGTGAGCCGGTCGTTGAGGCCGTGGATGCCCTCGATGATGATGGGCTGGCCCGGCTCCACGGCGAGGGGATGGGTCTTGTCGGTCCGCCGGGAGGTGACGAAGTCGAAGGTGGGCATGTCCACCGTCTCTCCATCGAGCAGGCGGGGCAGGTGTTTACAGAGCAGGTCCACGTCCAGGGCGTCGATGGTCTCCAGGTCCACGGTGCCGTCGGGCTCCAGGGGCAGCTTGTCCCGGTCGATGTAGTAGTCGTCCAGCGACACCTTCACAGGCCGCAGGCCCTGTACGCGCAGGGCGATGGACAGCCGGTGGGAGAAGGTGGTCTTGCCCGAGGAGGACGGCCCGGCGATCAGCAAAAGCCGCGCCCCGGAGGCGATGAACTGGTCCGCGATCTGCTGGATGCGCCGCTCCTGGAGCGCCTCGTTGACGCGGATGAACTCCCGCAGCTTGCGCTCCCGGATCATGTCGTTCAGGTCGGCCACGTTCTCGCAGTTGAGTATGGCGTGCCACTCCGCCGCCTGGGCGTAGGTGTGCAGCAGCTGGGGCGCGTTGCGGAATGGCGCTGGCTCATCGGGGCGCTCCGGGTTCGGGTGCTGCAAAATCAGGCCCTCGCCCAGGGGGAACAGGTCGAAGCCGCGGATGACGCCGGTGTTCACCGCCATCTCGCCGTAGAAGTAGTCGTCCAGCCCGTCGATGCGATACAGCGTGAAGTGGGGTACCTTGCGGTATTGCAGTATGCGCAGCCGGTCCAGCTGGTTGGTCTCGGCAAAGTAGGCCTTGGCTTCCTCCACGGGCAGCTTCCGGCACCGCACGGGCAGGTTGGCGTCCACGATGGCCCACATCTCCCGCTTCAGCGCCGCGGCGAGCTCCGGGGTTACCTTCATGTTGGGCAGGTCGATGTAGATGCCGTGGAGGAAGGAATGGCTGATGCGCGCGCGCTCGCCGGGATAGAGCCGGTGCGCCGCCGTCAGGAAGATGAATTGAAGCGTCCGCTCGTAGATGCGGCGGCCCTCCTCGTCAGCGTAGGTCAGCACGCGGGCGTAGGTGTACTCCTCCACGGGATCGTTCAGCGAGCAGGTGCGCCCCTGGACCGATATGCCCAGCGCCCCCGCGCCGCCGTCCGGCAGCTCCGCCAGCAGGTCCCCCCACCGCTCCCGCCCGGTGCAGTTCAGTTCAATGCCGTTCAGCTTCAAATACACGTCCGATCCCCTCCTTGAAAGTGGGCTATGATGACGATCTCTGTTCAATGGGATACTGTGATTGTTTGAATTGGGAATTGGGAATTGGGAATTAGGAATTGAAATAGCCTGGCTGCGTAGAGGCGGCGTTGCGCCGCTCGCAAGGTTATACGTTTTGCTTTGGCGTATGGCGGGCGGCCATTGGCCGCCCCTACGGGGTGCGCGGCAGCCGCTATTAATTCCTAATTCCCAATTCCTAATTATCTTTGCCAGAAAGCCCACGGCAGTGCCGCAGCTCCGACTGATGCCTGATGCCTGATCCCTAATGCCTGTAAATTGCCGGGCCATGCCCGACAATTTACGCATACGCATCCCCCGTCCAGCCGTCGTCGGCCCGCCAGATGGCGGCGTAGTATTCGTCGGCGTAGACGAAGTAGACGATCTCCCCGGCCTTCTGACCCATGGCGTCGAAGCTGCCGTCCCCGGCGAGGCCGTAGAGGGCGACGATGCCCTCGAAGCCGTTGGTGGTGCCGGTGCCGCGGCGCAGATCGGAGACCTCGGGCACGCGGGTGCAGGTCAGGGTGTCGCCGTTCAGTTCGATGTCCACGGTCTCGGGCTCCCCGTCGGGGCTCACCCGGCGGGCGTAGCGCAGGCCGTCCCGGAGCAGGTCCAGCGCCCGGGAGGCGTTCAGGCGGACGCGGAGCTTCTTGTCGTCGTTGTGCTTGCCGCACACCGGCTCGAAGATGTCGTTGTCCCCCCGCACCAGGTAGACGGTGCCCCCGGCGGGGCAGATGTTGGCCCGGGCGGGCAGCACCTCGTCCAGGGTGACCATGGCCTGTTCCACCGAACCGGCGTCCCAGCGGGAGAGGAACTCGATGATGAGTCCGTCGCGGGCGGACTTCATAGCCTGCTCGCAGCCGGTCTTCTCAGAGCGGTAGCGAAATACCTTCCAGGCGGGCACGGCGATGATTGCCAGCATCACGACGATCAGCGCCAACAGCACGGCCACCAGGCGATTGATGCCGCCACGGCCGTCAAACAGCTTTCTTCTCATAATCCTACATCGCGGCGTACATGCCGAACATGGCCATATAGATGGCGATGACGATGAACCCGGCGAAGCCCGCCAGGAACACCAGTATGGTGGGCTCCAGCTTGGCCAGGGCGTCGGCGGTGGCCTGCTCCAGCTCGGCGTCGTAGTATTCGGCGGTCATGGTGAGGGTCTGGGCCAGCTCGCCGCTCTCCTCGCCCACCGCCGCCATATCCACCATGATGTCGGGCATGCAGGCGGCGTCCCGCAGGCTCTTGCCCAGGGTCTGGCCCTCCTCCAGCCTGGCGGTGATCTTGCCGATCTGGGTGGAGAAGAAGTAGTTGGTCATGACGCGGCTGGTGATGGTGACGGACTTGGTCATGGGCAGGCCGGCGTTGAGCATCATCGCCATGGTGTTGGCGAACTGGCTGGCGCCGTTGAGGATGCCGATGTTGCCCAGCACCGGCAGCTTCAGTTGCAGCTTCGCCAGGTTCATCCGCCCGGATTCCGTGTTGCCGTAGAGCTTGTAGAACAGCCCCAGCCCCGCGCCGATGCCCACGATGACCAGCCAGTACCGCCTGAAGAAGTTGGACATGCCGATGAGCAGCTGGGTGGGCAGGGGCAGCTCGGCCTCGTAGGACTCGAAGATGGCGGTGAAGGTGGGCACCACCTTCACCATCAGCACGATGACCACCACGATGGCAACGATCAGCACGAACAGCGGATAGATCATCGCGCCCCGGACCTTGCCCTTCATCTTGCTCTGCTTGGTGTAGTGCTTGCTGACGGAGTCGAAGGCGGTGTCCAGGTTGCCGGCCTCCTCGCCGGCGTAGATGGTCTCCAGGAATGTGACGGGCAGCATCTTCCGCCCACGCTCGGCGAAGCTGGCCGACAGCGAGCGGCCCGCCTCCACGTCCTTGGCCACCTGCTCCAGGATGCGCTTTAAGGGCTTGTCGGTCATCTTCTCCGCGATCAGCTCCACCGTGCGGCGGATGGGGATGCCCGCCTTCAGAATGACGGAAAACTGGCTGCACATCAGCGTGAAGGCCTTGTCGTTGAGCTTGTTGCCGCCGATGTCCAGACTCAAAAACTGCGCGGCCTTGCCCTGCTCCTTCACCTCGCTGATCTGCAGCACGATGGAGTAGGTCTCCTTGATCTTCGCCACGGCGTCCAGCTCGTTGAAGCCCTCCATGACGCCCGAGACCTTCTTCCCGTCCCGCGACATCGCGGAATACTTATACGTGGGCATTGCTTATCTCCTCGGTTGGATAAATGATGGAAATGGGGAGCGGTTGAATTGGGAGTTAGGAATTAGGAATTAGGAATTGAAATAGCTTGGCTGCGTAGGGGCGGCGATGCGCCGCCCGCCAGGTTATACATATCGCGTCGGTATTGGGTGGGCGGCCATTGGCCGCCACCATAGTGCGCGCGGCAGCCGCTATCCATTCCTGATTCTCCCTTCCCGTACCGGTCAGACGTTTTTCTTCACGTAATCCGTCTCGTGGGCGAAGCGGAGGGCCACCTCGCGGGTGATCTGGTTGGCGCGGACGAGGCGGACCAGGGCCTGGTCCATGGTCTGGCCGCCGATGGCGGCGCTGGTGGCGATGGCGTTGGCGATCTGGGGGGTGTTGCCGTTGCGGATCAGGTTGCGGATGGCGTCGGTGACCACCATCATCTCCACCGCCAGCGTGCGGCCGCCGGTCTTTTTGGGCACCAGCTGCTGGGTCAGCACGGCCTGGAGCACCATCGAGAGCTGGAGGCGGATCTGGGTCTGCATGCCCTCGGGGAACACCTGGACGATGCGGTCCACGGCGTCGGAGGCGGAGCCGGTGTGCAGCGTGCCGAACACCAGGTGGCCCGTCTCGGCGGCGGTGATGGCGGTCTCGATGGTCTCGCGGTCGCGCATCTCGCCGATGAGTATCACGTTGGGGTCCTCGCGCAGGGAGGCGCGCAGGCCGCTGGCGAAGCTCATGGTGTCCTTGCCCACCTGGCGCTGGTTGATGGCGCACTTGTCGGGGGTGTAGATGTACTCCACCGGGTCCTCAAGGGTGACGATGTGGGCCTTGCGGGTGTGGTTGATGTAATCCAGCAGCGCGGCCAGCGAGGTGGACTTGCCGGAGCCGGTCTCGCCGGTGACCAGCACGATGCCCTTGTGCAGGTCCGGCAGCTTCAGCGCCGCCGGGGGCAGACCCAGGGTGTCCAGCTTCGGGATGCGGTCCGACAGCAGGCGCAGCGCCACCGAGGGCACGCCCTGCTGGCGGAAGATGTGGATGCGGCAGCGGTTCCCCGCGAAGGTCTCCGCCGCGTCCAGCTCGCCCGTGCGCTCGTACTCCGCGTAGGCCGCGGGCGTGCCCGACAGCACCTTGGCGATGCTGATGCAGTCGTCCGCAGTCAGCTTTTCGGGGCCCATGTCCTCCACCTGGCCGTCCTTGCGGTATTTGGGCGGCAGATTGCAGATCAGATGGATGTCCGAAGCGCCGTCCTGACGCGCCTTGACCACCATTTCCTCGATCGTCATCATGGGAGCGTTCCTCCTGTCGTGTGTTGTAGATCGTAACAGTTCAGCTCTGCGATAGGGAGTAGGGAGTAGGGAGTAGGCAGTAGGGAGTAGGGGAGAACGGCAGATGAATGGCGTGCTATTGGAATGAAGGACGTCAAGCATCCCCCGGAACCCACCGAAAACGTGGTGTTTTCAATAGAAATCAGAGGCTGTGCCGTAACTCCCCCTACTCCCTACTGCCTACTCCCTACTGCCTACTCCCTAAATGTCCTCGTAGATCACGCGCAGCACCTCTTCCGAGGTGGTCTTGCCCTCCTCGACCAGCTTGATGGCGTTGTCCTTGAGGGAGACGAAGCCGCTGTCGGGAGCCTTGAGCAGGGTCTCGATCTCCTCGCGGGCCGCGCCCTTGGCGACCATGCGGCGCACCTGGACGGGAAGGGAAAAGATCTCGAACACGGCGGTGCGGCCGCGGTAGCCGGTATCGAAGCACTCGGGGCAGCCCGTGCCGCGGTAGAAGGTCCGGCCCGGCCTGGGGGTCAGGCCCAGGTCGCGCTGCTCGTCCTCGGAGGGCTCGTAGGCCTGGCGGCAGTTGGGGCAGATGCGGCGCACCAGGCGCTGGGACAGCACGCCCTTCAAGGCGCTGGCCACCAGATAGGGCTCCACGCCCATGTCCACCAGGCGCTCCACGGTGCCGAGGGCATCGGAGGTGTGGATGGTGGAGAGCACCACGTGACCGGTGATGGCCGAGCGCATGGCGATCTCGGCGGTCTCGCCGTCGCGGATCTCGCCCACGGCGATGATGTCCGGGTCCTGGCGCAGTATGGAGCGCAGGCCGCTGGCGAAGGTCATGCCGATCTTCTCGTTGATCTGCACCTGGTTCACGCCGTCGATGTTGTACTCCACGGGGTCCTCCAGGGTGACCAGGTTGACCTCGCGGCTGTTCATATCGCCGATCATGGTGTACATGGTGGTGGATTTACCGGAGCCGGTGGGGCCCACCACCAGGATCACGCCGTTCTTGATGCGGATGAGCCGCTCGTACTTGGCCATGTCGTCGCCGGTGAGGCCGATGCTGTCCCGGCTCAGGCGCATGCCGGACTTGTCCAGCAGGCGGGCCACGATCTTCTCGCCGTACACGGTGGGCAGGGTGGACACGCGCAGGTCGATGTCCTTGTCCCGCACCCTGACGTTGAAGCGGCCGTCCTGGGGCACGCGGCGCTCGGTGATGTCCAGTCCGCTCATGACCTTGATGCGGCTGATGACCGCCGCCTGGAGCTCGCGGGGCACGGTCAGTATGTCGCGCAGCAGGCCGTCGATGCGCATGCGGATGGAGAACTCGGTCTCCCGGGGCTCCATGTGGATGTCCGACGCCCGCTCGGTGACGGCGCGCTCGATGATGGCGTTCACCAGGCGGATGGCGGGGGCCTGGTTCATGGAATCCTCGCCCACCTGGTTGCCGGAGAAGGCGGCGTCCACCGCGGCGGTGGTCTCGCCCCCGGCGGCGGCCTCGCGCTTCATCTCCTCGATGGCCTTGGCCGCGCCCTCGTTGCCGTAGAGCACCTGTATGGCGCGGTCCACCGCCGCCGACATGGCCACCATCGGGACGACCTTCTTCTTCGCCGCCTTGCGGACCTCCTCGATGGCGTAGAAGTTCAGCGGGTCGGCCATGGCGATGTAGAGCTCGTCGCGGGCCATCCGCACCGGCACCACCTGGTACTGCTTGGCGATGTTCTTCGGCACCACCTGTACCAGCTCCGTGGGGATGTTCACCTTGCTCAGATCGATGAACTCGATGCCCAGCTGCATCTGCAGGGCCTCGATCAGCTCGCTCTCGGTGATGAAGCCGTTCTCCTGCAATACGGTGCCCAGGCGCTTGCCCGTGCCCTTTTGCAGCCGCAGGCCCTCCTCCAGCTGCGCCTCCGTGATCAGACCCGCCGAGATCAGCAGGTCGCCCAGCCGCAGATAGCCGCCCTTCTTCTTCTCCTTATTCCCTGTTGTCATTGTCAATGTCAATCACCCGGTTTCCATTCAAGCGGTGTATATGCTCAATCGTTGATGACCAGCGTCTCCGGCGCGGGCCAGTCGCCGTGGTGGACGGAGACGAAATAATCCGTCGTGTCGTCATCGGCCTTTTTGAGCGTTGCGCCCAGCTGACTTACGGTTTGCAGGCTGTACTTGTCCGTTCCGAACAGCTTGTCCAGCGCCGCCTTGTCGTAGGCCGCGGCGGTCTGCCAGTCATCGGGATTTCCGACGAATGCGTCATAGCTGGTCACGTCGGCGTCCAGCGCCGTGATGCCCTCGCGCGCGGCGTCGTCATCGACGGCCTTCAGCGCCTCGTTGACGATCTCATAGTACAGGCAGCCGGTGGCCGTGCCCGAATATGTACCCGCGAACGCGCCTTCCTTTGCGCCTTCTGCCTTTTGGCCTTCCTCTGTGGTCGTGCACTTCACCAGGCCCGTGGCATAGCACTTTTCGATACGCCCTTCTGCCGTGCCCACAAGTCCGCCGACCACCTTGCCGGTGGCGGAGCAGGTGGAATAGCTGTGGGTGATGGCGGTGTCGCCCGCGGAGCCGATCAGCCCGCCCGCGGAGCCGATCAGCCCGTCCGCGCTTTTGGCGGCGGTGACGTTGTAGATGGGGGTCTTGTCGTTGTTGTAATAGGCGCCCTTGTTGGTGTGCCCGCCCGCGTAGCTGGCCGTCACCGTCGCGCTCCCGCTTGCGGAGCCGATCAGCCCGCCCGCGTTCCCGCCGTTGCTTTGAACCACCAGCGCCGCCGCGCTCTTTTCGACGCTGCTCTTTTCGACGCTGCCGCCGGACATGGTCCCAACGAGCCCGCCGACGTCTCCCGTGCCGGTGACGGTGGCCGTCAGCCCCGCGGCGGTGTTGTAGGCCGCGACGTTGGTCACGTCGGCGCCGGTCATCGACCCCGCCAGCGCGCCGGCGTTTTTGCCCACGATGCCAAAGTCGATCAGGGCCAGGTCGGAAACGGAGCTGCCCTCTGACAGCGCGCCGAAGAGGCCCGCGTCCCCGGTGACGTTCACGCTGATCCCCTCGATGCTGTGCCCCTGTCCCTGATAATCCAGGGCATAGCCGGGGGTGACGGGATGGAAGCCCTCCGCGCCGTCGGCATCCTTATACTCGAAAATCCTTGTCCTTGTGCCGCCCGTGGCGGTCTTGAAGCCCGCCCAGCTCAGGTCCTTCGCGTCGGTATCATCGGGGTCGGCGGGCGCGGCCAGATCGACGAGCTGCCGCGCGGCGGCGATCTTCAGGACGTTCTTCGGCTGGGTCGAAGCCTCCCCCTTCAGATTGTCCAGGTTGGACACGGACGGGTCAAGATTCTCGAGGTGCCGCATGTTGCCGATCATGGCGGTCGGCGTCACGGTCTCCGTGCCGTCCTCGGCAGTGGTCTTGACCTCCTCCAGGTCCCCGAACAGGCTGTTGGTGGTGTACTCCGCACTGTAGGCGATGTTGGACAGCCGCTCGTTGCTGTAGGCCACCGCCTGAACGACGATGTCCTCGCCGGGGAGGAACGGGGAATCGGTCTCAGAAGCCAGGTCGGCGAAGTGCATATCTGCCTTGGTTATATCATCCAGCACATATGTATAGACCTTATTGACGTTGTCGTATTCGAGCCTTGCGTTGATGTCGCTGCTGTTCAGCGAAACGCTCATCATGGCGTTGCTGGTCACGCCCTTTATGATGAGCTTCATACGGGCAAGGGCATTGGCCGTTTCAGTATCCGTATAATCGCTGTTGGTGTCGGTTATCTTCACATACAGCGTCTCGGCGTTGACGACCTCGAGCTTTGGCGCGACGATCCTGTACTCGCCGCCGGCCTCCACGCCCTCGCCGCCGTACCAGCCGATGATGGGCTTGTTGTTTTTGCGGTTGTTGCGGGCGCTCTCCGCGCCGAGGGCGAGCATATTCGCGTCGTAGCTGGCGGTGCCGTCGAAGCGGGAGGTTCCGGGGGTCCAGTAGAACACGTCGAGCACCCGGGCGGGGTTGGTCTGGTAGCGGATGGCGTACCGCCCTCCGGCCCGCACGGTCTCGTCGATGGCTCCGAAGGGGAGCATCACGTCCAGCGGGTCGGTCATGGTCCCGCCATAGGCGGCGACATAGACCATGATCGTCTCCTCGGAACGCTTGATTGTCGTTTCATACTCTGGCTTATCCATCTCCACGCCCATGTAGCCCTGGCTGTCCGCCATGGTCAGGTGGTTTTGCGCGGCGATGAAGATCTCCTTGGCGATGGCGTCGCGCTCCAGCAGGGCCATGTCCCGCTGATAATTCTGCACGGCAATAAAGCTGACGCCGCCCAGCACCGTGATGATGGCCACCACGATCAGCAGCTCAGCCAGGGTAAAGCCGAGGTTGTTGCGTTTCTTATTCATATATCTCACCCTCATGGCCCGGCGGGAGGCGCGGTCACCTCCGCATGGATGGACACCGGGCGGATGACCAGGTCGCCCGCGTCGCCGTCGCCCAGCGTGGCCAGCGGCCCCTCGCCCGTATCACGGTAGACGCCGAGGCCTTTGATGGTCACCACGCCGTCCGCGCAGGTCGCTTCATTATATGTGACGCGCAGCTCCCGCGTGGCGGCCTTTTCAGACACCAGCGCGCGGGGGCTGCCGACAGAATGGGTGGTGTCGGTGTTCAGCCCGTCGGTGGCGACGTATTCCTGGATCTGTATGGTTTTGGTTGCGGCATCCACCCACAGCTTCGACCTGGAGCCGATGTCGGCGCTGAAATAGGTCAGCGAATTGCCGGTCCCCGCGGTCACGTCCCACGCCGTCCCCAGCTCGTCCCGCAGGGCGGTGACGGTGGTGGACAGCAGCACCTGGGCGTTGGCCCCCAGCACCACCCGGTTGTAGACGTTCCGGGCTACGGGGATGCCCTGGGCGACGATGGAGGACACCAGCAGCAGTATCAGTATCGCCAGCAGGGTCTCCGCCAGGGTGAAGCCGGACCGGCTTTTGAGCTTGCTCTTTCGCTTCATGGCTTTAATCTCCGGGCATCGCGTAGGCGACCACGTTGGTCGAGCCGAGGGTCGCGTTCTCGTAATAGTTCACATCGCTGAAGGTCTGGGTGACTCCTTCGGCGGCAATGGTGATGTTGACCTTGTTCGTATCCGCGCCGCTGCGCGTCGCGAGGTTCCTGTCGGCGGCATAGTATTCCTTCAGCTTGTTGCTGCTGCCGGTGACCACCCGCGCCGCGGAGGACACCGCCCCGGCCAGCATCAGCAGCGCCAGCGCGGAGATCAGCAGCGCCACCAGGGTCTCGGCGATGGATTCCCCGGCGCGGCTCTTGAGCTTTTTCAGCCAGCGCTTCCCGGTCACGACGTCACACCCCCCCGCGTCTTTTTGAGGCTCTGGAAGCTCCAGGTCAGCGTGGTCTTCACGCTGCCGTCCGCGTCGGGCGCGGAGGTCCGGATGTTGGGCGTGAACACCAGCCGCAGCCGGTAGATCGAGCCCGCTGTGCCGTCCTTGTTGCTGATGTCGAAGGTCAGCAGCCTGTCGGCGCCGACGGTCTCGGCGATGGTGCAGTCGAGCGCCGCGTCGGCGATCCCCGTAGCGGTGAGCGCGAACGTCTGCGCATCCGTGTTGCCGCGCACCAGCCGCGCGGAGGCGTCGGCGAGGATATCTTCGGCGTCCGCATCGGCATCCTTGTATCTCGCGGTATAGACTGGATTGCCCTCGGCGTCCCTGCTCTGGGTCACGATCATGGTCTTGCCGTCGATCTCGTGCTTCAATAGCTCCGCCGCGGAGGTGACGGCATAGTAGCGCTGGTCCATTTCGGCCAGCTTGCTCAGGCGTCCGCCGGCGGCGGTGGCGGCGACGATGACCACGGAGCTGATGACGGCGCACACCAGGAACAGCAAAAGCGCGAAGGTGATGGACGCCCCCGCCTGTGACCCGAGCTTCCGCCTGACGTTCCGCATGGCGCCGCCCTCCCCTCAAATGCATAGACTTATCCTATTGTAAATATTCTACATGATGCCCTACCCCTTGTCAACGCTTTTTTGTGGACATTGCGGGGAAGGAAATTAGGGAGTAGGGAGTAGGGAGTAGGGAGTAGGCAGTAGGGAGTAGGCAGTAGGGAGTAGGGGAAAACGGCAAATGAACGGCGTTCTGATGGTAAGAAGAACGTCAAGCATCCCCAGAACCCTCCGAAAACGCGATGGTTTCAATAGAAATCAGAGGCTGTGCCGTAACTCCCCTACTCCCTACTGCCTACTCCCTACTCCCTACTCCCTGAATCACCCCAGCGCCACGTCCATGGCCATCATCACCGTGAAGCCGGCGGCGAAGAGGAGGGGACCGGAGGTGCGGCCCTCTGGCGCGGACAGCTCGGGGATCAGCTCGGCCACCACCACGTAGATCATGGCCCCGGCGGCGAAGCCCAGCAGCCAGGGCATGGCGGGGGAGAGGAACGGGGCCAGCGCCAGCATCAGCGCCGCGCCTAAGGGCTCCACCGCCCCGGACAGCGCCCCGCACAGAAACGCCCGGCCCCGGCACATGCCCCGCGCCCGGAGGGGCAGGGAGATGATGGCGCCCTCGGGCAGGTTTTGCAGGGCGATGCCCAGCGCCAGGGACAGCGCCCCCAGCGCCGTCACGCCCCGCTGCCCGCCGAGCCGCGCGGCGTACACCACGCCCACGGCCATGCCCTCGGGGATGTTGTGCAGCGTCACGGCGGAGACGAGCAGGGCATTTTGGGAAAACGCCGACCCGCTCCGCCGCAGGCGGCGGGTGATCCCGTCCAGCGGCACGAACAGCAGCGCCCCCAGCCAGAACCCGCCTGCCGCCGGGACGAAGGCCCACGTTCCCAGCCCCGCCGACTGCTCGATGGCCGGGAGCAGCAGGCTCCACACCGACGCTGCCGTCATCACCCCCGCCGCGAACCCCGCCAGCCCCCGCTGCGCCCGCCCGTCCAGTCCCTGCCCCGCGCAAAACACCAGCGCCGCGCCCAGCGACGTGCCGATAAAGGGAATCATTATTCCCCGGATAGCCTCGTTCATGGACATACACATCCTTTCGGTCATGCTATGCCGGGGGCGGGGGATCGGTGAGGCGAAAGAACGGGGGCCTGAGGGAAGAATTAGGAATTAGGAATGAGGAATTAGGAATTAAAAAAGCCCGGGTACGTTGGAGCGGCGATGCGCCCGTCAGGCAGCACATTTTGTTTCGTTATATGGCGGGCGGCCCAAGGTCGTCCCAACAGCGCGCGCGGCAGCCGCCATTCATTCCTAATTCCTAATTCCTCATTCCTAATTCCCCTCCCAAGCCTTGCCCTAATGACCAAATTACGTTATAATAGGTAAAAACGAGGAGGCGGCAGCATGGCGAGGATCGTATTTTTCAACATCCCGGCCCACGGGCACACGAACCCGACCCTTGCGGTGGTCCGGGCGCTGACGGCGCAGGGGCACGAGGTGATCTACTACAGCTTTGAGCCCTTCCGCGCGGCCATCGAGGCGGCGGGGGCGCGGTTCATCAGCTGCGACCGCGCCGACGCGGGGGACGCCGACGGCGGACAGGTGGCGCGGGACCTCGTGGCGTCCATTGCGCTGATCGTCCGGGTGACGCTGTCCATGGACGAGGCGGTCACGCGGGAGCTGGAGGCGCTGAAGCCCGACGTGATCGTGGCGGACTCGGTGGCCTTCTGGGGCAAGCTGTTCGCGCTGAAGCTGGGCGTGCCGCTGGTGTCCTCCTGCACCACCTTCGCCTTCAACCGCCACTCGGCGAAGATCATGAAGTCGTCGGCGGGGGACCTGCTGGGCATGCTGTGGAAGCTGCCCCGCGCCGGGCGGCTGCTCAAGCCCCTGCGGGACAAAGGCTATCCCGTGAAGGGCGCGCTGGACATCCTGCAAAACGACCCCGCGCTGCCCACCGTGGTCTACACCTCCACGGCCTTCCAGCCCGCCGCCGACACCTTCCCCGACAATTTCCACTTCGTGGGCCCCTGCCTGCGCCCGTCCGGCGAGCCCTGGCCCAAGGGGGAGCGCCCGCTGGTGTACGCCTCCGTGGGGACGGTGCTCAAGGAGGGCACGGCGTTCTTCAGGGCCTGCGTGGAGGCCCTTTCAGACACCTGCGACCTGGTGCTCTCCCTGGGCGAGGGCGCCGACCCCGCGTCCCTGGGCGCGCTGCCCGCCGGCGTCCGCGCCTTTGCTCGGGTGGACCAGCTCGCGGTGCTTCGATCCGCCGACGCCTTCATCACCCACTGCGGCATGAACAGCGCCAGCGAGGCCCTGTATTACGGCGTTCCCCTGATCACCCGCCCCCTCACCCCCGAGGAGACCGGCGTGGCCAACCGCGCCATACAGCTGGGCGCGGCCCTGCCCCTGCCCTCCGACGATCCCCAGGCCATCCGCGACGCCGCGACCGCCCTGCTGGCCAGCCCCGCCCATCGCGCCGCCGCCCGGGACCTCTCCCACTCCCTCCGGAGCGCCGGAGGCCCCGAGGCCGCCGCCCGGGTCATCCTCCGGGCAGGAAATTGTTAAATCCTTCCCCCGTCCCGCCCCCGCCCGTCCCGCCGCCTTGACATTTCGCCCCTTTCCATTTATAATGGAAAGGCCGTGGAGGTGTATCGAAGTGGTCATAACGGCCCTGACTCGAAATCAGGTAGGGTGAAAGCCCTCGTGGGTTCGAATCCCACCGCCTCCGCCACTCAACAACGCTGATTTTGATACGAAATCAGCGTTGTTACTTTTTGCCCGAAAGCGCCTGACCTATGGGCGTTCTACGATTTGTTCCATTTGGATATTGCCTGTGTACCCAGGTCAAAAACAGCATCTTGTAGCTAAAATGAGGTCAATGGTCAAACGCAGGGGTCAATAGTCAAACGCAAGAAGGCCCCTGCGTTTGACTATATACCCCTGCGTTTGGATATAGCCACCTTGCGTTTGGACATTGAATCCGGCACTTGAACAATAAGAATTTGCTATAAAAAAGCGGCTTTGCGCCGCTGTTGGTTATGATCGCCTTGATGCGTAGAAACATGCTCTGGAACAGTATTTTGCCTGTTTGTACGATGTGAAGCCCTTCCCGCATACCGCACAGACAAAGGTGGTGAGCCGTTCGCCCTGAAGCTCGCCCTTATGGCTGTACCACCAGTCATTGCGGCATTTGTCAGAACAGAAGCGCTGGGTCTTCCGCGCATCCTTCGGCAGCGTCTTCCTGCACTGTTCGCATCGCCTGACATCTTTATGCTTCTGCCGATGCACAAAGACCTTCAACGCAGAGGCCTCGATGCCCAGCTCTGCTGATATCTCCTTGTACTGCCTGCCTGCCGCCCGCATGTCCAGAATCGTTCTTTTCTCTTTCTCCGTCATGGGAAAAACCTCCTCTCGCCAGGTAGCCGCGAGAGGAGGCAAAAAGGGACGTTTTCGTTCATTTGACTGTGATACGGTTCTCGCCCCTGAAAAGGAACTCCGCACTGCCATCGGCATGAACCGTCACCTGCGTGACCAGCAGGCACCACGCCTGTTCATTCCAAACGTCGATGGAGCCCGCTTGGCTACGCAGGTTCTCCACATATTTCTTCACGCTGCATACCCGCATCAGCCTTTCCTGCTTCTCCGCTTTCAGGCGGTTCACCTTCGCGTCGGCCTTCCGGAACCGTTCATCCAACTCTTTTGCCTTCCGGTCAAAAGCAGCCTGCTCCATTCCAATGGCAGCATGCTCCCGGATGAGGGCTTTGTTCATCTCCACCACCGTGTCGATCTCCTCCTGAGTGGCAGCGATTTTCGCGTCCAAGACTGTCGTGTCCTCCAGCATTGCTACAAGCGTCATTGCTACAAGCGTTTCACAGTCCTCGATGACCGTCTCCCTGTTCCCCAGGAGCAGGTTGTAGGCTTTGACGAACAGCGCCTTGATCGCATCCTCGGAAAGGGTCGGCGTAGAGCAGCGCTGGCCCTTCCCATATTTGCGGTTGCAACGCCAGATGACCTTCCGGTACGGGTCGTTGGAGTGCCAGACCTTCTGGCCGTAATACCCGCCGCAGTCCCCGCAGATGAGGCGGGACGCGAACGCGCTGTTCCCGCTAAACGCACGACTGGCACGCTTCCGCCGGGCCAGCTCCGCCTGCACCTGCTCAAACTCATCCGGCGGGATGATGGCCTCGTGATTGCCTTTCACATAATACTGGGGCACCTCACCCTCGTTCTGCTTGTGCTTCTTCGTCAGGAAGTCCACGGTGAAGGTCTTCTGGAGCAGCGCGTCACCCTTATATTTCTCGTTCGACAGGATGGACAGAATCGTGCTCTCCCGCCAGTGCGTCTTCCCGCCAGGTGTCAGTATGCCCATCTCGTCCAGCATGCGACAGATGCCGATGGGTGCCATGCCTTCCATGAACTTCCGGTAGATGAGACGCACGATGCGGGCTTCCTTCTCATTGACCACCAGGTTCCCGTCCTCTCCCTTGTCGTAACCCAGGAAGACGCTGTAGGGCACCGACACCTTTCCGTCCGCCATCCGCTTTCTGTGGCCCCAGGTGACGTTTTCAGAAATGGAGCGTGATTCCTCCTGAGCCAGGCTGCTCATGATGGTGATCAGCAGCTCACCCTTGCCATCGAAGGTGTATATGTTCTCTTTTTCAAAGAAACACTCGCAGCCGTGCTCCTTCAGCTTTCTGATGGTCGTCAGGCTGTCCACCGTGTTGCGGGCAAACCGGCTGACGGATTTGGTGACAATCAGATCGATCTTTCCGGCCAGCGCGTCTGCGATCATCTCATTAAAGCCGTCCCTGTGGCGCGTCGTCACAGCGCTGATGCCCTCGTCGGTGTAGACCTTCACGAAGTCCCAGTCAGCATGTGACCGGATGAACCGGGTGTAATAATCCACCTGAGCCTCGTAACTGGTGAACTGCTCGTCGCTGTCCGTAGAGACACGGGCATAACCGGCCACCTTGCGCCGAGCCGTTGTCGCAATCGGCGCTGTAGTGAATAGGTTCCGGGTCTGCGGGATTTTAGTTACTGTTTTTGCCATCGTTTTTCCTCCTCGCCTTTTCTCTCGCTTTTTCCTTCATTTCTGGCGTCCAACTCTCCGCCCGTGAGCGGTTCTGCCATTCCAGCGTCTCTTCCCGGCCATCGCGCAGGTGGAAGATCAAGGTATGCGGATAGACCGCTGTCACATGATCCACCGCCTGCTTGAAGGCTTCTTCATCATAGTTGTTCCAGCCCAGCAGGTCGCAGACCATGCGCATGATGATCTCCTCCGGGATCTGCTTGCTTTCGCAGAATGCCTTTCCTTCCATAATGTAGGTCGGGCAGGCCCAGCGGGACTTGCCGTGGTTCTTCACATGGCGATAGGGCTTTCCACAAGCCGAGCAGATGATCATGCCGGTGAAGATGTGGTGCTCCCAGGGCTTCGAAGCAGGCTTCTGTGCAGCGATCCGCTCAAGTGCCTTCTGCGCCGCCTCGAAGGTCGCTTCATCGATGATCGCCGGATGGGTCTCCGTCGCATAATACTGCGGGAGCTCCCCCTGATTGGGCATCAGCGTCTTATCGATGTGATTGATTCTGAACTTCTTCTGAAGCAGCGAATGGCCCATGTACTTCTCGTTGGACAGCGCAGCCCTCAGCTGGCCTGCGGTCCATTTCCCTCCGAAAGCCCCAAGGTGCCCGTTGCGGTTCAGCCACCGGACGATGGAGGTCAGGGTGTCACCGCGGATAATCCGAGCGTACATCTCCCTGACGACCTTTGCCTGCTCCGGATCGATCTCGATGCTGTTCTTCCTTGTGATGCGATAGCCGAACATATTCCTCATATTCATCAGTTCGCCGTTCTCGAAGGCTTTGCGGATGCGCCACTTCTGATTGTCGCTGGCCGACCGGCTCTCCTCCTGGGCAAACGCTGACAGGATCGTCAGCATCAGTTCCCCGTCGCCGCTCATGCTGTGAATCTTCTGTTCCTCGAAGTAGACGTCCACCCCGATGGCCTTCAACTCGCGCACGGTCTCCAACGACGTGACGGTGTTCCTGGCGAAGCGGGACACCGACTTGGTGATGACCATGTCGATCTTTCCGGCCCGGCAATCAGCCAGAAGCCGCTGGAATTCCTCTCGGTTATCCTTGGTGCCCGTCATGGCCTCGTCGGCATAGACACCCGCATAACGCCAGCCCGGATGCTTCTGGATGAGGTCGCTGTAGTAGCTGACCTGCGCTGCCAGCGAATGCAGCATGGCATCCTTTCCGGATGAAACCCGCGCATAGGCGGCGACGTTTGTAAGCCGCTGCAGCGAGGGCCTGACAGGCAGCTTCATTACCTGCTTTTCCACGATTCCACCTCCTTTGGTAGCTGGCATATTACCTCTGGTCGGGCGGGTAAAGCAAGTGAAAATCACGATAAAGGCTACACTTCGGAAGTTCATATTTTAGGCGCATCTTCTCTTCAAAAACAAGAAATTCCTTTCGGGTAATCGTGCCGCTGCTGAGCATCCTGCCAGCTATGGCCATTGCCGCCATGTAACAAATGATATTGTCGTCCATTCTGTACACCTCCGTTCGGTAGCCTCGGGAGATGCAGAAAAAGGACGTTTGCCAAAAATAAAAAAGCCAGGAGCGCCGTTAGCACCCCTGGTATCACTCATTGTTCGTTTAGTTCCCGGTCTCGCTGAGATCATAGCTCAGCTCGATCTGCAATACGTTTTTCCCGTTGAGCTCAGTTATATCCATCCACAAATCACTTGAACCGGCGATCAGCTGAGAGAGCGTTTCCCGTTCGCCATCGTCCCACGTTGAATCAATAATAAGCTGCTCCCCTACAAGGCGGATGACGCCCTGGTATCCGTTCCGGGTCCTGACGTGGAAGTTCAGGCCAAGAGTGGATGCGAGGTCATCTGCCTTTTCCACGAGTGCCTTGAAAGCCTCCGCCTTCTCCGGGCTCAGTGAAGCCCGCTTCTCTTCCATCTGCGCATCCGCCAGGGCGGTGAGCCGCGCCGCTTCCTCACCGGCATACGCACAGCGGGCAAGCATCTCCGCGCCGCTCAGTTCCGGTCCTTCTTCCATTCCACGGTCCAGCTCGTCCAGCAGCTTCCGGGACAGGTCGTAGTAGTTCTTATCAATGGTCACTGTATGGCCCCCTTGTCCGTGGGACGTACTTTATCTGGTATTATTTCGCCCACGAAATCACATCATTCATATTATAGACTTTATAAACGTAATTATCAAGTCTAAATTGTAGTATGTAAGTCAATATCATCTGTTTGCCTCGTACTACAATAATATGGGAGTGTGAAACAGGTGGAAGCAGATTTCATAAGGCGAAGGATCACCGAGCTGAGGCTGAAGCGCGGGATCTCCGAATACAAGATGAGCCGCGACCTTGGCCACAACGGCGGGTATATACAGCATATAGTCTCTGGGAAAGCGCTGCCGTCATTGACAGAGCTTTTGTATATCTGTGAGTATCTGGACGTCACGCCGCGCACCTTCTTTGATGAAAGCACCGCAGACCTCACGCTCATGGAGGAGGCTGAGAGCGGACTGCACTGCCTGTCCGAGGAAGATCTGAAGATCCTCGTTCCACTCATCAAGCATCTAAAAGACAAAAACAAATAGCCAAAAATGATTATGAAGGGCTTTGCGCTGTGCAAAGCCCTTCGTCGTGCCGTTATTCAGTCCTGCCGTACTTCCCGGACACCCACGCCTTCTGGTCCTTGTAGAGAACCTGGAGCCAGCCGTTGTCGGAGACCTCACCGGTGAAGGGCAGCTCGTCCCCCTTGTGGGCCATGCCCAGCTTCTTCCCGTCGGTGTTCGGTGCGGTGCGGATGTAGCAGTTGCCGCCGCTGATGCGGACGGTCTTGCCCGTGGGCTTCAAGCCATCATGCGCCTCGATGGCCTTCTCCAGCGCGACCAGCGTCGTGGGGCCACACTCGCCGTCCACGTCCAGCTTGGCGTCGGTCTGGAACGCTTTCAGAGCCAGCTCCGTGCAATCGCCGAAATCGCCGTCGCAGCCCCAGGAGCCCAGGTCGTATCCCAGCTTCAGCAGCATCTCCTGCATCAGCTTCACATCGTTGCCCTCGCAGCCGTACTTGATGACGCGGTCGCCCAGGTCGTAGTCCACGGGATAGACCGGCCCCTCATACTTGCTACCGTTCGTGAGCACGACGACGGTGTGTCCGCTGGACTTGGTCACCAGGATGTCGCCCCGGCCCAGATAGGTGGACTGGCTCTGGTACTTGCTGCCGGTGAGCTCGGTGAACGCGCCGGTCTTGGCGAGGTTGCTGGGCATGTTGCCCGTCCTGAAGCCGCTGGGCAGGCTGGTGATGCCTGCGTAAGCGATACACACGCGCACCAGCGCGGAGCAGTCCGTCTCACAGGGCTTGGTCACCTTGGAAACATCGAAGCCGAAGGGCTCGGCCTCCTTGTACAGCGTGTTCCTGGAATCCTGGTCGTAGCCGATCTTGCTGTTCTTGCAGGCCATCTCCATGCACCGGGCGATCTTCTCCGCTACGGAGGGATTCTTGGCCCTGTACACCCGCCAGCCCTTGGAATGGAGATACCAATTCTGGGTGCTGACCTCCTTGCCGGTCTGGTCTCCTGCCTGGCCTCCACGGGCCTTTCCGTATTCATCGATCCTCGCGCTTCCTACCTTGACTGCCATAATCATTGCCTCCTTCATAAAATTGGGGCGGCGGTCATTCACCGTCGCCCTGGTCGGTCGTGTCGTCCTTGTCCTTGCCGTCTCTGCCATGTAGCTGCGCCAGCGCCTCCCGGAGCTTGTCCGGGATGGGAAGCCCGATGTGGGCAGCGTTCTCGAACAGGGAGAGCGCCTCGTTACTCATGTAGAAGCAGATCACCGCGCCTCTGAGCGCGCTGCCAGTTCCCACCACATGGAGATCGACGATGTTGGCCACGCCCACCAGCATCAGGATGAGCACCTTCTTGCAGATGCCCCGGAAGCCGATGGCGCTGGACAGCTTCTTGTCGATCACCGCGCACATGATGCCGCTGATGTAGTCCAGGCTCATCAGCACGATGAGCGCGATCAGCATGCCGTCCATCCCTCCCACAAAGTAGCCGATCCATCCGCCGATGGCGGTGATGGCGATCTGAACCTTCGTCCAGACCAGGTCGATAGAGAAATCCCTCATATCCAATGTCCTCCTTTCGGTGATAAAAAAGAACGGCTCGCGCCGTTACTCCCATGAGCCATTGTTGCAGAACTTTATTGCTGCCGGTTGCCAGATGCCATTCTCGT
>CADCAS010000024.1:8337-62697 GCA_902799465.1 uncultured Eubacteriales bacterium | reverse complement strand
CGCCATATACCGAAACAATACGTACTTGCATGGCGGGCGGCGCATCGCCGCCCCTACGCAGCCAAGCCATTTATAATTCCTAATTCCTCATTCCTAATTCCTCATTTTTCATTCGCCAAATCCCCATTTGTCTGCTTGACCTGTAATCGTCGCTTATTCCGCCTCAACGGGCACGGGATCGGAGACCATGACCTTGTGGTCGTACCACTTGCCCTTCTTGCCGACGAGGGCGCAGTCAAACTCCTCATCGATGGCGGGCACGGGAATGTCGAAGGCGTAGGCCGTGCCGGTGGTGCCGTCGGCGTAATTCACCGTCTCCTCGGTGGGCTCCAGCAGCGTCGCGCCGTCCTTCTGGGCGTCCTCGGCCAGGCCGGGGAACAGGTTGACGATGTTCTTGGAGACCAGGGTGACGTGGATGGTCATGACGCCGTCCTTCACGGTGAGGGTGCCCTTATTGTCATAGGCCTCGTTGACGTGGAACATGCTGTGGTCGGTGGTGAAGGTGGCGGTATAGGTGCCGTCCTCCAGGGCGGGGGTCTCCGCCAGGGCGGCGAGACAGGCCAGTGCCAGCAGCGCGGCCAGCACAGCTGCGATCCATCTCTTCATGGGTTGATGCCTCCTGTTGTCAAAGGGCCTCCGATCCGCATGGATCGGAGGCGGCGATATAATGGCTTGCGCGCGGATTTATCAGTCGATATTGATGGCCGCGATGCCCTCGCCCGCGTGCGCGATGTAGAGCTGCTCGACGCCCTCGATGCGGCCCAGGCCCTCGATCTGGCAGTCGATCTTCTCAAAGCTGCCGTCGGCGGTGAACTGGGAGATCCAGGACTCCTCATCCTCGGGATCGGCCATGTCGTTGTTGGCATGATCGCCGGCGACGACCATCAGGGGACGGAGCACGACCTTGGTGAAGCCGGCTTCCTTGACCTTGCCGATGACCACGGAGCACTCGGTGTCCTCGGGCTCGCCCTCGACGGTGCCGATGAACACGTTCTTGTAGCCCAGCTCCTCCATCGCGGTCTGCATCTGGTCATAGGTCACGTTGGCGGTGTGGCTGGTGCCGTGGCCCATGAACACGAAGGCGGTGCCGTCCTCGGCGGCGGCGTCCAGGGTCTCGTAGCCGGCGACCTCAACGGCCTCGGCGGTGATCAGCGCCGCGACGGCGGACTTGTCCTCGTTGATGACGGTGGCGTCCGCGCCGACCTCGCCCAGCAGGGGCTCGGCGATGGCCACGTTCTCAAACTTGTCGGTATAGGCGGCCACGGTGTTGACCAGCTCGTCGTACTCGGCGCCGTGCATCAGATGGGTGGGCTGCACGACCAGGTTCTTGACGCCGTTGGCGACGGCGCGCTCCAGCGCCTGCGCCACGTTGTCGATCTTCTCGCCGTCGCGGGCGGCGATGTGGTTGATGATGATCTGGGCGGTGAAGGCGCGGCGCACGGCCCAATCGGGATACGCCTCCTGCAGGGCCTTCTCGATGCCGCCGATGTCGGCTACGCGGCTGTCGTTGAAGGAGGTGCCGAAGGACACCACCAGCAGCTCGTTCTCGCCGATGTCGTCGGCGTTCAGGGGATCGTCCGCGGCGGCGTCGCCGGTGTCACGGCCGAAATAGTCGCCCTCTTCCACCAGCTCCTTCTGGGCGTCGGTCAGGGCGTCCCAGGCTTCCTTGGCGGCGGCGGTCTGCGCGTCGGTCTCCTCGGTCCACTCCTGGGCCTGGATGACGGCGATCAGCTCGTCCACGGCGGCGGCCGCGGCCTTATCCGCGTCCTCGGCAAAGGCGGCCAGGCCCATCAGCGCCACGGCCAGCACGACCAGCAGGGAAAGTACCTTTTTCATCTTGGGTTCCTCCTGAGTAGAGAATTTATTGGTGCCCTACCGGGCAGCAATACAAAACTGCCGCGCCACGAGGCACGGCAGACGTATGGATTCATCCCGGAAAGCATGCTGTCAGGCACTCGTGACATGAAACGCCCTTCGGCGTCTCTCGCATACAGACAGGCAGGTCTCCTGGCTTTGGATCGTCACGCCCGGGCGGCCTTCCCGTTTCCAGTGGCTCGCTTGCCCGGACATTCCCCGTTCACAGTGACGAGTTCGCGCGGGATTTGCACCCGCTTCCCTTTTCACCGGGCGCATCGCGCCCGACACCCGCTGTTTATTCGATTCTACGCATACTCTATCACAATTGCCCGGCTTGTGCAAGGTATTTGTTGAGGAATGTTGAAATTTTACGATTTGCGCCGTTACCATTCACCCTGTTACTTCAAATAGGGATTTGACGAATGAAAAATAGGGGCGGCGATGCGCCACCCGCCAGGCAGTACGTATTGTTTCGGTATATGGCGGGCGACCATTGTGGCCGCCCCTACAACGCGCGGCAGCTGCTATTAATTCCTAATTCCTCATTCCTAATTCCTAATTCTCCCCGTCAAATCCCCATTTATCGCATTGGCAAAATGGTAATGATGAAGCATTTGAAAAGCACGGATCGCCGGCACACCCGGCGGTTTGATTTCCCGCACGCCGCTTTCAGCCTGAAACTTTGTTATATAAAATCTTACGTCAGACGATGAAAAATCTGACAAGCTCTGGTATAATGGTGTCGACGCTTGAAGATCAGAGAGGGATGCGCATGAATACGACAGTGGCAAAGTTCGGCGGCACGTCGCTGGCCGACGCGAATCAGTTCAGGAAGGTCCGCGCCATCATTGAAGAGGACCCGGCCCGCAGGATCGTGGTGGCGTCCGCGCCGGGGAAGCGGTTTAGCGAGGACGAGAAGGTGACCGACCTGCTGCTTCAATGCTATGAGGCGGCGAGCCGCGGCGGCGCGTTTTTGGACGCGCTGGATCGCGTCCGCCGACGGTTTCAGGACATCATCGACGGCCTGCAGCTGTCCTTCCCCCTGGACGGGGAGCTGGCGGCGCTGCGCGCGCATCTGGAGAGCGCCCCGCAACGGGACTATGTGCTCAGCCGCGGGGAGTATCTGAATTCCCGGCTACTGGCGGAATACCTGGGGTTCACCTTCGTGGATCCGGAGTGGTGCGTGTGCTTTGACGCGGACGGCAAGCTGGACGCGGCCATGACGCGCCGCACGCTGTGCGCGGCCCTGCGGCCCCTGAAAAACGCCGTGGTGGCGGGATTCTACGGAGCGGACATGAGCGGGCGCATCCACACCTTCACCCGCGGCGGCTCGGACGTGACGGGCAGCCTGGTCGCCGCCGCCGTGAACGCCGACCTGTACGAGAACTGGACCGACGTCTCCGGGCTGATGGCCGCCGACCCGCGCATCGTGGAGGGCCCCAGGACCGTGAAGTACGTCAGCTACCGCGAGCTGCGCACGCTGTCCTACATGGGCGCGTCCATCCTGCACACCGACGCGGTGCTGCCCGTGGCGGACATGGGCATCCCCATCAACATCCGCAACACCGACCGCCCCGGCGACCCCGGCACCACCATCGTGCGCAAGCTGCCCAAGGGCGAGACCAAGTACCCCATCATCGGCGTGGCCGGACGCACGGGCATGTCGGTGATCCAGGTGGAGAAGGTCATGGTCAGCGACGAGTCCGGCTTCACGGCGGTGATGCTGGAGATTTTGAAGAACCGCCAGATCCCCTTCGAGCAGTGCCTCACGGGCATCGACACGGTCACGCTGGTCATCAAGAGCGACGTGCTAGCCCCCTTCAAGCAGGAGCTGTTCACGGAGATCCGCGCCAAGCTGAACCCGGATTACCTGGGGCTGACGGAGCACCTGTCCATGATCGCCGTCATCGGCGAAAAGGGCACCGATTCCTGCGACGCCAACGTGCGGGTGCTCCAGGCGCTGGCGGACATGGGCATGCCCATCAGCACGGTCAACCAGGGCGCCGGGAAGCTGAACCTGCTCATCGGCGTGCCCGAGGACCGCTATGAGGAAGCGATACGCACCATCTACGCCACCATCGGCGAGGCGTAGCGGGAAAAACGGCAAAACTGCGCACGCAAACGGAAAGGAGATTGCAACATGAAGAAGAAGCTCATCATCGCCCTCGTGGTCGTACTCGTCGTCGCCCTGGCGGCGCTCATCATCTACTGGGAGGCCACCCACGGCAACCGCCGCCTCATCGACACCAAGAACCGCTTCGACCGCGCCGTCATCGCCCTGCCCGGCGGCGAGGTGGTGGACGGCAAGGTCTCCTCCTGGCTCGACTTCAACAACTCCGACGTGGTCCAGATCACCATCGGCGGCAAGACCTATCTGACCCATTACAGCAATGTGTGCCTGATTGACGAATGACGGGATTGCAGGTCGGTATCAGGCGCGGGGAGCAGTCAGCGCGTCGACGCAGTTCATATCAGATTTCGTCAGCCGCCCTTCCGCCTCCGGCTTCTCCCGAAGCCGTCAGCCCTCAATGCACCGCTGCAAATCGTCCCACAGCGGGTCGAGACATTCTATGACGCGCAGATACATCCTGTAGCGGCGGTCATAAGCCCTGTGCGCCTCCATGTTGGGCGTCACCCGCCTGCCGATGGGGCACATGGCCCGGCCCGCAGCCTCCAGGGACGGGTACGCGCCGGTGGCCGCGGCGGCGGCGATGGCGCAGCCCAGCGCGCCCGTCTCGTTGACGTCCACCGTCTCCACGGGCAGGCCCAGGATGTCGGCGAACATCTTCGTCCACACCCCGGACCTGGCCGCGCCGCCCGCCAGCCGCACGCAATCCGGGGGCGTCCGCCGGGTGGCCAGCAGCTTTTCCAGATGATAGCGGTGGCAGAACACGATGCCCTCGTAGACGCTTTTGGCCAGGTGCGCCCGGGTGTGGCTCACGTCCAACCCGATGAAGCTGCCCCTGGCGTTGGGATGGGTGTTGCTGGCCATCAGGAAGGGATGGAAGATGGGCACGAAGGTCTCCGGGGGCAGGGACGCGGCCCAGGCGTTCATCACGTCGTACACACTGCCGCCGCTGGCTTTGGCCTCCGCCTGCGCCTCGGGCAGCAGCGTCTTGATGAACCACTCGTTGTTGCCCGCCGAGGTGGGGCTGGACTCCTCGATCAGGTAGTAATCCGGCAGCGCGAACAGCGAATTCATTCGGACCCTACCGTCTACCACCGGTTCCCGGCGCAGGTATTCGTTGATGCTCCAGGTGCCCGCGATCATGCAAACGTTCTGCGCATCCAGCACGTTTACGGCGATGGCGCAGGCGTCGATGTCGAACATGCCCCCGGCCACCGGGGTGCCCGCCTTGAGGCCGCACCTTCTGGCCGCCTCCTCCGAGACGTGGCCCGCGATGTCCAGCGAACGGCACAGCGGCGGCAGCGCCCCGCGCAGGCCGCGCAGCCCAAAGCAGTCCAGCAGGGCGTCGTCGTACTGCCGGGTGTGGAGGTTCACCAGGTTCGCCCCGGAATAGTCGGTGATCTCGGCGCGGGCCTCGCCGGTCAGCCGGAAGCGCACGTAGTCCTTGCACTCAAACACCCACTGGATGTTGTCCATCACCTCCGGCTCGTTGTCCTTGAGCCAGGCCAGCAGCGCCACCGGCTGGCAGGCCATGACGTGCTGGCAGGACAGCTCGAAGGCCCTCGCCTCCGTGCCGTCCCTCTGCCACTTCACCGGGTAGGCGTAGGCGCGGTTGTCCGTGGAGATGATGCCGTTGCGGGCGGGCCTGCCGTCCTTGCCCCACAGGTACAGCCCCTTGCCGTGGCCGCAGACGGCGACGCCCGCGATGTCCTCCGGGGCGACGCGCGTCCGCTCCAGCACATCCCGGATGACGCCGCAGTTGGCGTCCCACATCTCGTCCATGTCCCGCTCGGTCCAGCCGGGCTTCGGGGTGAGCATCCGCGTCTCCCGGCTCGCCACGCCGATCTCGTGCCCCGCCGCGTCGTAGATCGCGGCCTTCGTGGTCGTGCCGCCGTTGTCAAGGCCCATGTAATACTTCATCGCCAACACCTCGCATCGCCATCGTTTTCACAAGTATAACACACCCCGTCGACGGGTGGCAACAGGTTTTTGGACCTCAATTGCGCCTTGAACACGCCGGGGGGAAGTGGTATAATTTGTACAACTGTTTTCACGTGACTATACAGTCGCCCAGGGATGACTCCCTCAGTCAGCCTGCGGCTGCTCAGTCAGCCTGCGGCTGACAGCTCCCTCAACTCCCTCAGTCAGCCTGCGGCTGACAGCTCCCTCGGAGAGGGAGCCTGGACGGGAGCCTGAACGGGGAACCCAAAAGCCTCCCTCTTTGAGGGAGGTGGCCCGCGAAGCGGGTCGGAAGGAGTCCCCGACTGAACAGTTACATTTTCCCTTCATAACCGATCCCCGAAAGGAGTGTCCGAAGCCATGAAGCGCACAGCTCTGATCCTCATTCTCTGCCTGATCCTCTCCCCCGCCGCCCTTGCCGAAGCCTCCCACGCCGACGACTTTATCGACGGGCTCACCCATGCCTGGAACGGCCTGGTGGGCATGACCCAGGACGCCGCCGACGGCGTCTCCGCCTGGGCCGACGAGAGCGGCGTGACGGCGTGGGTGCAGGGCGCGGTGAGTGACGTCGCCGCGTGGGCCGACGCAAACGGCGTCACCGCCTGGGCTCAGGGCGCGCTGAACGACATCAACGCCTGGGCCGACGACAGCGGCTTCAACGAATGGGCCCAAAACGTCAGCCAGCAGGTGCAGGCCATCATCGACGAAAACGGCCCCGCGGTGGAGGCCTGGCTGAAGAGCGCCGGCGAGGAGGTGAACCGCGCCTGGGACACCCTGACCCACGCCGAACGGCACACCGAGGAGGAAGTAAAGGACGCGCTGGAGACCGTGGCGGAGGCCGGCGTCCCCACCGCGGAGCCGGCGCAATGACAACATCTGATCGAAAGGGGGACGCGCCCATGAACCGCTATCGCGCGAACTGGGAATCGCTCAGGACCCACCGGGTCCCCGAATGGTACTCCAACGCCAAGCTGGGCATATTCATCCACTGGGGCGCGTATTCCGTGCCCGCCTTTGCGCCGCCGGTGGGCGAGCTGGGCACCATCCCGGACGACGAGTGGTTCGTGGCGAATCCCTACGCGGAGTGGTACTACAACTCCGTCAACGTGGGGCGCGGCCCCACCTACGAGCACCACGTCAGGACCTACGGCGCGGACTTCCCCTATGAGAACTTCACCAACATGTGGAAGGCCGAGCGCTGGCAGCCGGACGCATGGGCCGAGCTGTTTCGGGAGGCCGGGGCGCGCTACGTGGTGCTGGTGACCAAGCACCACGACGGCTTCTGCCTGTTCCCCAGCAAATACACCGATTACACCACCGTCAACCGCGGCCCGCGCCGGGACATCACCGGCGAGCTCACCGACAGCGTGCGCCGCGCGGGCATGCGGATGGGGCTGTACTATTCGGGCATCATCGACTGGACCTTCCGCCACGATCCCATGTACTGCGACGCGGACGTCCACGAGCTGAACTGCCCCACCCACGCCTATGCCGACTACTGCTACAACCAGTACATCGAGCTCATCGACCGCTACCGCCCCTCGGTGCTGTTCAATGACATCGGCTGGCCCTACGCCGGGGAGCACATGCTGCCCGAGATGCTGGCCCACTACTACAACACCTGCCCCGACGGGGTGACCAATGACCGCTACAACGGGCTGTTCCACGACTACCGCAACAAGGAGTACGAATACGGCGCGGACGCCGTCAGCCGGTCTGAAAAGTGGGAGAGCGTCCGAGGGCTGGGGCTGAGCTTCGGCTACAACGCCCGGGAGGACGAGCGCCACATCCTCTCCCCCGCCGCGCTGGTGCGGGAGCTGGTGAACACCGTGGCCGACAACGGCAACCTGCTCATCAACGTCGGCCCCCGCGCGGATGGCACCATTCCCGAGCTGCAAAGGCGCAGCCTGCTGGGCATGGGCGCGTGGCTCAAAACCAACGGCGAGGCCATCTACGACACCGCCGTCAGCCGCCGCGAGATCCTTCGCCGGGACGGCATGCAGGCCGCGTTCACCCGCAAGGGCGATACCCTCTACGCCATATTGGACGCCGAACGCCCCGGCGCACTGGACATTCCTGGCCTCACCGGCACCCCCGAACCCCTGGGCAGCTGCGACGCGCTCCGCTGGACCCAGACCTCCGACGGCCTCCGCGTGACCTTCGACCAAGCCACCGGGATGCCCGTCGCCATCAAGATAGAGGGCGGAGAGGCGGAGGGCTGAAGGGCCCAACCATTGATTCCTGACATCCGCAGGGAACGACCTCTCAGTCAGCCTTGCGGCTGACAGCTCCCCTGAAAGGGGAGCCAAGGCTGGCGCTATTCACATGCCCCGCGTCAGCCACTATTCGACTCCCCACTCTCCACTCTCGAATCCAAATCCCCCGGAGGTCCCCATGCGACTGAACGAAATCAACATCCGCGATCCCTACATACTGCCCGAGAACGGCATCTACTACCTCTACGGCACCCGCGGCGCGACCTGCTGGGGACCCGCGGACGGGTTTGACGTGTACGTGAGCCGGGACCTGGAGCACTGGGAGGGGCCGCGGGAATGCTTCCACAGCGGCGACGGCTTCTGGGCGGACCGGGACTTCTGGGCCCCGGAGGTGCATCCCTTCCGCGGCGGAACCTATATGCTCGCGTCCTTCAAGGGCCTGGACCGCCCCCGCGGCACGGCCATCCTCCGCGCCGACAGCCCGCTGGGACCGTTTCTGCCCTGGTCGGCGGGACCCGTGACGCCCCGGGAATGGGCCTGTCTGGACGGGACCCTGTTTGTGGACGGCGCGGGCCTGCCGTGGATGGTATTCTGCCACGAATGGGTGCAGTGCGGCGACGGCGAGGTCTGCGCCCTGCCGCTGACGGAGGATCTCCGCGCCGCCGCGGGCGCGCCCCGGGTGCTGTTTCGGGCGTCAGAGGCCCCGTGGAGCCAGCGCAAGCGCCATTCCTCGGGCATGGAGGGCCACGTCACCGACGGGCCGTTCATGTGGCGGCTCTCCGACGGGCGGCTGCTGTGCCTGTGGGCGGGCTTCTCCGAGGCGGGCTACTGCGAGGCCCAGGCCGTGTCCGAGGCCGGGACCCTCGACGGTCCCTGGCAACAGCTTGAGCCTCTGTTTCTGGCCGACGGCGGCCACGGCATGGTGTTCCGGGACTTCGACGGCGGGCTGCGGCTGACGCTCCACACCCCCAACATCCATCTGCAGGAGCATCCCGTCCTGTACCCCGTGGCGGAGCGGGACGGGCGGCTGGTCAGAGGGGAGGCCGGGACATGATCCGCTTTGAATGTGACGACGCGGCCCTGCAGCGCCTTTACGACACGGCCGAGGCCCGCTGCCGCCTGAACCTCAAGGACTTCGGCGGCGACCGGGTGCTGGTGGAGGGCGGCGGCTATGAGAAGATCTGGCTGGAGACCCAGCCGATGGGCGGCGAGATGTACGCCCTGCGGGACATGGAGGCCGCCAAAAACAACAGCGCCCTGTTTATGCGCTGCCAGCGCGCGGACGGACGCCTGCCGGGGTCGATCCAGTGCGTGGACGGCGGCATCGAACCCCAGTTCAACAAGCTCCAGGGCTTCTGCTTCCCCGACCCGGCGCTGAATATGTACTATCTGCTGGGACGGGACCCGCACTGGCTGGACGCGCTGCGGGACTGCCTCGCAGGCTTCGACGGCTGGCTCTGGCGCACCCGCGATGTCAGCGGCGACGGGCTGCTGTCCGCCTTTTGCGTCTACGACACCGGCGAGGATAACGCCGTGCGCTACGGGGACGCGCCCTGCTGGTGGACCGACGACGCGCCCCCGGAGGGCTACGCGGTGGTGCCGATGGCCTCAATGGACGTGACCAGCTACAGCTACGCCTGCCGGGAAACGCTTCAGCGGATCAGCCTCCTGCAGGGGCGTCCCTGCGAGGCGGAAACGTGGGCCAAAAAGGCCGCGGCGGTGGCCGACGCGCTCCGAAAGCGCCTGTGGGACGAGGCACGGGGCGCGCTCTATGACCGGGACAGGCGGGGCGAAACCGTGGACGTGCTCTGCCACAACACCCTGCGGTGCATGTACTGGGGCAGCGTGTCGCCCGCGATGGCGGAGCGCTTCGTCCGCGACCACCTGCTGAACCCCGCCGAGTTCTGGACGCCGCTGCCGCTGCCCAGCGTGGCGGCCAACGACCCCGCCTTCCGCAACGCGCCCGAAAACAACTGGAGCGGCCAGTGCGAGGGCCTGACCTTTCAGCGGGCCATGTTCGCGCTGGAGCGCTACGGCTATGAGAAGCTGGTGACCCGGCTGGGGCGGCGCTTTCTGAAGGCGCTGATGGACGGCGGCTGCCGCTTCACCCAGCAGTTCGATCCCTTCACCGGCGCGCCCTCGCGGGTGGGGCTGTACTCCCACGCGCCGCTCGCGCCAGGCTCCGACGAGCCCTCCCAGGACGCCTACGGCCCCACGCTGCTGTCGGCGCTGGGCTATGTGGAGCGCCTTTGGGGCATCGGGCTGTGGATGGGCGAGGTCCGCTTCAGCCTGGCCGGGGGCCTGCCCTGCCGCTGCCGGGTGGAGTGGCGCGGCCACCGATACGCGCTGGAATCCGACGGCGCCCGCGCCGTGGCCATCGCCGACGGCAGGACGGTGTACGACAGCCCCTGCGGCGTGCGGGCCATCGCCGACGCGGACGGGCGTCTGCTGCGCGTCATCGACATCGAATAGGAGGATACCATGCTGACCATCAACCCGCGCCATCGCGGCTTTCTGCGCGACGGCAGGCCGTTTTTCTGGCTGGGCGACACCGCCTGGCTGCTGTTTCACAAGCTGACGGACGCGGAGATCGACGTCTACCTGGAGAACCGGGCGATGAAGGGCTACACGGTCATACAGGCCACGCTGTCCCACTTCGACGACTTCGCCACCTGCGACGGCCAGCCCGCCTTCATCGACAACGACCTCTCCCGCCCCGCGGCGGCCTCCGGGTTCTGGAGCCGGGTGGAGCGCGCCGTCAGAAAGGCGGCCTCGCTGGGCCTGGTGATGGGGCTGCTGCCCTGCTGGGGGAGCTTCGCCAGCTCGGGCCGGCTGAACGCGGACACCGCCCCGGCCTACGGCGCGTTCCTCGCGGAGCGCTTCGGCGGGTATGAAAACGTGCTGTGGATTTTGGGCGGCGACGTGCGGGGCAGCGTGGCCCCCACGGCCTTCGAGGCCCTGGCCCGCGCCCTCAGGCGCGGCGCGCCCGGCCAGCTGATCGGGTTCCATCCCTTCGGCAGGTGCTCCTCGTCCCAGTGGTTCTGCGGCGCGGACTGGCTGGATTTCCACATGTTCCAGTCCGGGCACCGGGACCGCGGCCAGCGCACACTGGGCGCGTGGGACGACAACGCCGTGGCGGACGAGGAGTGGATGGCCGAGGAGAACTACCTCTATGTGCTGCGGGACCTGGAGCGCGATGACAAGCCCACCCTGGACGGCGAGCCCTCCTACGAGGACATCCCCCACGGCCTCCACGACCCGTCCAAGCCCTACTGGACGGACCGCGAGGTGCGCCGCTACGCCTGGTGGAGCCTGCTGGCCGGGGCGGCGGGCTTCACCTACGGCCACAACGCCATCATGCAGTTCTGGGACGGCACGGGCGAGCCCTCCTTCGGCGTCAGGCAGCACTGGGACGTGGCCCTGCACGCCGCCGGGTCCTTCCAGATGCGCCATCTCCGCGACCTGATGGAGACCGTGGACTGGCAGTCCGGCCGAAACGCCCAGGAATTCCTGACCGACGACTCCGCCACCGAGGACGACCGTAACCTCTGCCTGCTGACCTCCAAAGCCCTGGTGGTCTACGCCTACACCGGCAAGCCCTTCGGCCTGCGCCTCGACAGGCTCCCCTTCCAACCCCGCGCGTGCTGGTACTCCCCCAAACACGGCGGCATGAGCCCCTTCCTGATGCCCGCGGACGCCCGGTTCATTCCCCCTTATCCGGGAGAGGACTGGGTGTTGGTGCTGATGAAAGAGCATGAAGCGTAAGTAGTACCTGTTCAGTCGAAGACTCCTTCCGACCCGCTTCGCGGGCCACCTCCCTCAAGGAGGGAGGCTTTTGGGTTCCCCGTTCGGGCTCCCGTCCAGGCTTCCCTCTCCGAGGGAGCTGTCAGCCGCAGGCTGACTGAGGGAGTTGAGGGAGCTGTCAGCCGCAGGCTGACTGAGGGAGTCATCCCTGGGCGACTGAATCGTTACCATAAGCGTAATTCGTCTGTTCTGATCCTGGACAAGGTTATACGATTAAAGGGGCCCGCGCGGCGGGTCCCTTTGTTCATCCCTTCACGGCGCCGGCGGTGACGCCGTCCATGAGGTAGCGGTTGAAGAACAGAAAGAGCAGGAATACCGGGATCAGGGACAGGGAGGACATGGCGAACATGGGGCCGAAGTTGGTGCCCTGGGTGTCGGCGAAGCCCTTGATGGCCAGTGAGACGGTGTAGAGGGCGGGCTTGGACAGGTAGAGCAGCGGGCCCATGTAGTCATCCCAGATCCAGTAGAAGGAGATGACGATGGTGGTGATGATGGAGGGCCCCAGCAGCGGCAGTATGATTCGCAGGAAGATGGAATACTTGTTGCAGCCGTCGATCATGGCCGCCTCGTCCAGCTCCTTGGGGAGGCCGCGGATGAACTGCATCATCATGTAGATGAAGAAGGGCCAGCCCAGGTATTTGGGCAGGATCAGCGGCACGAAGGTGCCCACGAAGCCCAGCCGGTTCCAGATGATGTACTGGGGGATCATCAGCACCTGGCCGGGGAGCAGCATGGTCATGATCATGGCGGTGAACCACAGCTTGCGGCCCTTGAAGTTGACCCTGGCCAGCGCGTAGGCCACCATGGCCGAGGAGATCACCGTGCCCAGCGTGCCCAGCACGGAGACGACGATGGAGTTTTTGAAGTAGGTGCCGAAGGTCAGGCTGCCGCTGCCCCGCCAGCCGTCGGGATAGTTCTGGAACACCCATTTGGTGGGCAGGAAGGGCACATTGTTGCCCAGGATCTCGCTCTTCATCTTGAAGGACGAGAGGATCATCCACAGTACGGGGTAGATCATCAGCAGCCCGAAGGCGATGACGAACAGGTGGTAGACCACGTTTACAGCGCGTTTCTTTGCCATGCCCGCCACCTCAGTTCTCGTAGAACGTCCAATAGGACGAGGTCTTGAAGATGATGCCCGTCACCGCGGCCATGATCAGCAGCATCACCCAGCTCTGCGCGCAGGCGTAGCCCATGTGCTGGAAGGCGAAGCCCTCCTTGAAGATGTTCAGGGCGATGTAGTTGGTGGCGTAGTTGGGGCCGCCGTCGGTGATGATCTGGGCCTGGGTGAAGGTCATGAAGCCGGAGATCAGCTGCATGATGAGGTTGAACAGTATGATGGGCGACAGTATGGGCAGCGTGATGGAGAAGAACCGCCGCACCACCCCCGCGCCGTCGATCTCCGCGGCCTCGTAGTAGTCCTTGGGGATCTGCTTGAGGCCCGAGGCGAAGATCAGCATGGACGAGCCGAACTGCCAGGCGTTGCACAGCACCAGCGGCAGAAACGCCCAGGTGGTGGAGCCGAAGAAGTTGAAGCCCTTTACGCCCAGCGTCTTGATGATGGACACGATGGGGCCCCGGCTGCCGAACAGCTGCTTCCACACCAGCGCCACGGCCACCGATCCGCCGATCAGCGACGGGATGTAGTACACCGCGCGGTAGAAGCCCTGCGCCTTGGTGGGCTTGGTCAGCAGCATGGCGATGAACAGCGCGAACACCAGCTTCAGCGGCACCCCGATGACCACGTACTGGATCGTCACCAGCAGCGAGTGGACGAAGGTGGCGTCCTTCATCAGGTTTAAGTAGTTCTGGACCCCGATGAAGTCCGGCAGCGCCCCGATCTTGTAGTTGCAGAACGAATAGTACAGTGACAGCCCCATCGGGATCATCGTCAGGCACAGAAAGCTGATGATGAACGGCGCGGCAAAGATGTAGCCGACCACGTTGTCGTTGTTGAAAAAGCCGTTGCTCGCCTGGGCTGAGCGCGTCTTTCTGCTCGCTTCCACCGGCAACCCTCCTTCGCAGGTTGAAAAAGGTTTTGAGTCTGTATATGTTTTGAGGTTATGCAGGGGTTTGTTCCGGGGCGAATTGGGAATTGGGAATTGGGAATGGGGAATGGGGAATGGATGTGGAAATCCTGCGGATTTCTTTTTATTGAAGAGGCATGTAACAACTGCCATTTCCTCTTTGATCGTAACTGTTCAGTCCTGTGACAAACAGAGATTTGGCAGGCTGCGGGGGACGACCTCTCAGTCAGCCTAACGGCTGACAGCTCCCCTGGAATTCAGGGGAGCTGTCGCCGACGAAGTCGGTGACTGAGAGGTCGTTCCCCGTTGCCTCGGACAATCTCCACTTATCACAGCAGAACTGAATAGATACCTTTGATCAAACAAATCCGCAAGGATTTGTACCATCATTCCCCATTCCCCATTCCCCATTCCCCATTTTCTCTCCATCGCCCCGCCTAAAACCGGACACCCTGAACGGGTGTCCGGTAAACGGGTCCGGGAAGCGTTATGCCGCTTCGTACTTCTTCCAGATCTCCTGCGCCTCGGCCCAGAACTGATCCGCGGCGGCCTGGGCGGACTCGAACTTGCTGTCGGCCATGCCCTGGAAGTAGGTTTTGAGCAGCACGTCGGAGATCTCCTCGTTGGCGGCGGGCTCGGCGGGGCTGGAGTTGGCGGTGTCCGGGAAGGAGCCGAACAGGTCGATGGCGGTGTAGACCTTAGCCATCACTTCGTTGGTCAGCGCGGTGTCGGCCTTGAGGGCGTTGAGCACGTCGCTGTTGACGGAGACGCCGCGCTCGCAGTTCAGGATGGCGTTGGCCTCAATGGAGTTGATGAAGAAGTTGATGAAGTTGGCAGCCATGTCCTTCTTCTCGGAGTTCTTGTAGATGCTCATCTGCTGGCTGGAGCGCACCACCATGCCGCTCTGGCCGTCGGCGTGCACGCGCGGCACGGTGGCCAGCTCGAGGGTGATGCCGCTCTCGGCGGCGATGTTGCTCAACGCCTGGAACTGGTTGGAGGACAGGTTCACGATGGCGGAGTCGCCAAAGGCGATCCAGTCGGCCTCGATGTTCTTGCCGATCTCGTTCTGGATGCCGAAGTCGGCGATGCAGCCCTCCTGCTGGAGGGTGTTCAGCAGGTCGATGATGTAGGCCAGCGGCGCGGTGTCGCCGTTGAAGGCGAAGTCGCTGCCGTCCATGGCGTAGAAGTTATAGCCCTCCTGCCACTGGGTCACGGCGGTGAAGGTCAGGAAGTTGTACTCCAGGGTGGTCATGGCCGGGTTGCCGGTGGCCTCGGTGATGGCGCGGCAGGCGGCGGCGAAGTCGTCCCAGGTCCAGTTGTCGGTGGGATAGGGCACGCCGGCCTCGTCGAAGATCGCCGGGTTGTAGGCAAAGCAGCGGGCGTTGGTGCCGTTGGAAATGCCGGTGATGTCGCCGTTGGCCATGTTGGTGGTGGTGGCCAGCATCGCGGGGCTGATGGCCGTGGTGTCGATGGTGCCGTCCTCCACATAGGCGTTCAGCGGCTCGATGGTGTCGTAATAGGTCAGCCAGTTGTTGCCCATCTGGAACACGTCGGGCAGGTCGCCGGCGGCCATCTTGGACTGGAACACGGTCCAGTATCCGCCGCCGTCGTAGTTCTCAAATTCCACCGTCGCGCCGGTCTTTTCCTCCCACAGGTGGATGACCTCCTCGGTGATGCGGGCGCGGGTGTCGGAGCCCCACCACATGATGCTCAGGGTCTGGCCGGAATAGTCGGGATAGGTGTAGCCCTCGGCGTTGACGTTGTTCCAGCCCTCGGCCTTCTCCGCCACCGCGGGGAGCGCCATGGCGCACAGCATCGCTATGGCCAGCAGCATCGCGACGATTGATTTCCTCATTCCAAATTACCTCCTTCATCGTCATGCCCGAAATATCATACTATTGGCATAACATACAATATTCAACATTATTATAGCGACACAGTGCGGCATTGTCAATAGGGCGTTAACATTTATGCACGGCTCACGCATTCATGCGTGAGCCGTGCCCCTGACCCATTGACATCCCGTCGCCGATTCCCTATAATCAAAGGCGGGGAATCTCCCGGTTCGTCAGCTTCAGCACAGATATTGGAGGATGAGGATATGGTACGGAAAGTCAGGACCGCCGTGGTGGGCTGCGGCATGATCAGCAACATCTACATCAAGAACCTGAAGCAGCTTTTCAGCGTGATCGACCTGGTGGCGGTGGGCAACCGCAGCCGCGCCGCCGCGGAGGAGAAGGCCGCGACCTACGGCATCGAACGGGTGATGACCATCGACGAGATCGCCGCCGCGGACGACATCGAGCTGGTGGTGAACCTGACCCCCGCCTACGCCCACTACGGCATCATCAAGCAGATGCTGCTGGCGGGCAAGCACGTGTGGACGGAAAAGACCATGACCGTCACCCTGGACGAGGCCCGGGAGCTGGTGGACATCGCCAACGAAAAGGGCCTGTACCTGGGCGTCGCCCCGGACACCGTGCTGGGCGCGGGGCTGCAGACCGCCCGCCGCGCCCTCGAGACGGACATGATCGGCACCGTCTCCTCCGGCCTGGCGGTGATCAACCGCAACCAGACCCTGAACTCCGAATACTTCACCTTCCTCCAGGGCGAGGGCGGCTCCCTCCCCTACGACGTGGGCATCTACTACGTCGGCGCGCTGCTGAGCCTGCTGGGCCCGGTGAAGGGCATCCGCGCCTTCGGCGCGCCCGCGCCGCTGCACCAGCCCGAGTTTCTGTATCGCAACGCCGACGCCGAGCCCTGGCGCATCCCCGGCAGCAACGTGATCGCCGCGGCGCTGCAATTCGAATGCGGGGCGGTGGTCAGCGTGCTCTTCGACGGCAACACCGTCAACGCCGAGCAGCACAACATCACCCTGTTCGGCAGCCGCGGCATCCTGAAGGTGGGCGACCCGGACAAGTTCAACAGCCCGTCCTCGCTGATCTACGCCGACCAGCCCGAGTGCGTCCTCCCCTTCACCCACGGCTACAACGGCGTCAACACCGTGGAGCCCTCCCCCTTCGACTTCTACGGCCACCGCGGCGTCGGCGTGGCGGAGATGGCCTACGCCATCCGCGCCGGACGCCCCAACCGCTGCTCCAAGGAGTACGGCCTGCACTGCCTGGAGGTGCTGGCGGGCATGGAGGAGGCCATCGCCACCGGCAGGACCGTGGAGCCCAAATCCCGCTTCGAGATGAAGCCCCTCGCCCCCGGCTACTACTCCGCCTTCATGGGCGGCAGCGGCCGCGCCGACGCGGAGCGGTCGCTGATGGACTGAGGGGGAAGACGGAAAGAATAGTAGGAAGTGGAAAGTGGGGAGTGGAGCGTTAATAATTGGGAATTGGAAATTATGAATAGCTTGGCTGCGTAGGGGCGGCGATGCGCCGCCCGCCAGGTAGTGCGCATTGTTTCGCTATATGGCGGGCGGCCATTGGCCGCTCCTGCGGTGTACGCGGCAGCCGCTATCTTCAATTCCCAATTCCCAATTTCCAATTCCCAATTATAAAACTACCCTTTCCGCTTCTCCTCCATCCGCTTCAAAAACTCCGGGCCGTAGCCGTATTTTTCCACGACGAAGTCCAGGTCCTTGTCGCCGCGGCCGGAGAGGTTGACGAGTATGGAGCCGGTCTGGCCGGTGCGGGCCACGCGGATGGCGTAGGCCAGGGCGTGGGAGCTCTCGATGGCGGGGATGATGCCCTCGTGCCGGGAGAGCAGGAACAGCGCCTCGATGGCCTCCTCGTCGTCGACGGTGGTGTAGCGCACGCGGTTCATGTCGTGCAGCAGGGCGTGCTCGGGGCCCGCGGCGGGATAGTCCAGGCCGCTGGCGTTGGAGTACACCGGCGCGGGATCGCCGTTCTCGTCGGCCAGCATGATGCTGTTGAAGCCGTGCATGACGCCCTCCCTGCCGTAGGTGATGGACGCCGCGTGGTCGCCCAGCTTCGGCCCGCGGCCCAGGGGCTCCACGCCCACCAGCTCCACCGGGTCGGCCAGGAACGGCGTGAACATGCCAATGGAGTTGGAGCCGCCGCCCACGCAGGCCGCGACCTGGTCCGGAAGATGGCCCGTCATGGCCTTGAACTGCTCCCGGGCCTCCTCGCCGATGCAGAACTGGAAGTCGCGCACCATCAGCGGGAACGGATGCGGGCCGGCCGCGGTGCCGATGCAGTAGACCGCGTCCTTGTACTCCTTCGCGTAGGCCATGAACGCCGCGTCCACCGCCTCCTTGAGGGTCTTGAGGCCGAAGCTGACGGGCACCACGTTCGCGCCCAGCAGCTTCATGCGGGTGACGTTTGGCGCCTGCTTGGCGATGTCCACCTCGCCCATGTAGATGTCGCATTCCATGCCGAAGTACGCCGCCGCGGTGGCCAGCGCCACGCCGTGCTGGCCCGCGCCGGTCTCGGCGATCAGCTTCTTCTTGCCCATGAACTTGGCCAGCAGTCCCTCGCCCATGCAGTGGTTGAGCTTGTGCGCGCCGGTGTGGTTCAGGTCCTCGCGCTTGAGATAGATCTGCGTGCGCCCCAGCAGATTGGACAGGTTCTGGCAGTGATAGACGGGCGTCGGGCGGCCCTGGAAGTCCCGGCGGATGCGCCGCAGCTCGGCAATGAACTGCGCGGACTGGGCGATGGTGTTGTAGGCCTCGGCATACTCGTTGAAGGCCTTGATCAGCTCCGGATCGTCCAGATAGTTGCCGCCGTATTTCCCGAAATAGCCGTCGTTGGAGGGATACTCCTTGAGATAATTGTCGAAGTCCCTGTAGTGATTCATGCTGTTGACCCCTTTCCTTCCTCTTGAGTGACTCATCCCTGCCATTATAGCACATCGACGGGGCAAGGGCAACACTGGGAGATGAGGGAACAGGCAACAGGCAACAGGGAACAGGAATTGCCGGGTACGTCGGCGCGGCAATGCGCCGCCTGCCTGGCTGTAACGTTTTGTTTCGGTATTGGGCGGGCGGCCATTGGCCGCCCCTACAGTGTGCGCGGCAGCCGCCATTCCTGTTGCCTGTTCCCTGTTCCCTGTTCCCTCGTCCTCCTGTTCCCTTTTCCCTGTTGCCTTTTCCCTCCAATAAATGCTTCCTTCTCGCCCCGCCCCAATTAATAACAATCCCTTATATACCTATAATTTTACACTTCATATGTTGTTCCGTAATGTCGCATCCGATAAGATAAAGCTGTCAAACGTTTGGAAAACTATATGAAGAAGAAGAGATTCGCATGGACATTTTCAACATCATCACGCTGTTCGGCGGCCTGGCAATGTTTCTCTATGGCATGCGCATGATGGGCGACGGGCTCAAGGAGAGCTCCTCCGGCATGCTCAAGCAGATCATGGAGAAGGTGACGGGGACGCCCGTCAAGGCGTTCTTCCTGGGGCTTCTGATGACGGCCGTGATCCAGTCCTCCACCGCCACCATCGTCATCACCTCCGGCCTGGTGGGCGCAGGGATCATCACCCTGCATCAATCGCTGGGCATCATCATCGGCGCGAACGTCGGCACCACGGTGACCGGCCAGATCATCCGCCTGCTGGATCTGAACGCCTCGGGCGGCGCGTCCTTTCTCCAGCTCTTCAAGCCGTCCACGCTGGCCCCTCTGGCCCTGATCATCGGCATCATATTCATCATGGCGAAGCCCTTCCGCGGCTCCGACAAGGCGGGGCGCATCGTCATCGGCTTCGGCATACTCTTCTCCGGCCTCATGAACATGACCGGGGCCGTCAGCGCGCTGACGGAGACCGGCATCATCGAATCCCTCTTCTCCCGTCTGGGTGAAAACCCCTTCATCGGCTATCTCATCGGCGCGGGCGTGGCCTTCGTGCTGCAAAGCTCCTCGGCCACCATCGGCATCCTGCAGGCGTTCTCCACGTCGGGACAGCTGACCTTCAACGCCATCTACGCGGTGCTCGTGGGCATCTACCTGGGCGACTGCGTGACCACCGCCATCGTGTGCAACATCGGCGCGAAGCCGGACGCCAAGCGCGTCGGCGTGGTGAACATACTGTTCAATCTGTCCGAGACCGTGCTGATCCTGGTGGGCGTGAACATCGCCCACAGGCTCGGGCTGCTCGACGGCTTGTGGAATCGCGTGGTCTTCTCCGGCGACATCGCCAACACCAACACCGTCTTCAACCTCTCCTGCGCCGTATTGATGTTCCCGATGCTGGGCGTCTATGAGAAGCTGAGCCTGAAGCTGGTGAAGGACGAGCCCGTCAGCGCCGCCCAGAACGAGGCCCTCGTGAAGCTGGCCACCCTGAATCCGGTCTTCTTCAGCACGCCCGCGCTGGCGCTGAACGCCTGCTACCGCACGCTGGTGGAGATGTACAACCTCGCCCGCGCAAACATCGACAAGGCCTTCGCCCTGGTGCAGCACTACGACGCGGCGGCCTTCAAGGAGATCGAAGAGGCGGAGGACGTGCTCGACCACATGGCCGACCGCATCAGCGACTATCTGGTGCAGCTCTCGGGACACCTCTCCTCCGACGAGCACATCGCCACCATGGACTACTATCACTCCGCGGTGTCCGACTTTGAGCGCCTCGGCGACCACGCCCTGAACATCGCCGAGAGCGCCGACACCGTGAAGAACGCCAACCGCGCCTTCTCCGACATCGCCCAGCAGGAGATCGCGGTCATGAAGGATCTCATCGGCAACATACTCCACCGCACCCGGATGGCCTTTGAGATGAGCGACGAGCATGCCGCCCAGCACATCGAGCCGCTGGAGGAGGTCGTGGACGACCTGGTGAACGCCATCAAGCAGAACCACTTGAACCGCCTGCGCGCCGGGAAGTGCTCGGTCACGGCGGGCACGGAGCTGTTGAACATGCTCTCCGACATCGAGCGCATCTCCGACATCTGCTCCAATATCGGCGTGGCCACCATCGCCCTCGCCCATCCCGAGATGATGCACGAGGTCCACGATTACGTCTCCCGGCTCCACGCCGGAAAGGACGAGGGCTTCAATCTCGAATACCAGGCCGCGCACGATCAGTATTTTGAAATGCTGAAGCGTGAATGACGGGGTGGGGCGGTCACAGCCTCACGCAGCAAGGAGCTGTGCAGGAATCATTCCTGCACAGCTCCTTAGCTATGGAAGCAGTATTCATATGATGGCTTGAGCTTTTCCAGAAGAAAGCTGGTCGCAGTCGTTGACTCCTTCCGACCCGCTTCGCGGCCCACCTCCCTCAAAGAGGGAGGCTTTTGGGGGCCCGTTCAGGCTCCCGTTCCGGCTCCCTCTCCGAGGGAGCTGTCAGCCGCAGGCTGACTGAGGGAGTCACCCCCCCTGCGTCAGTTATCACTTCTCCACAGCATCAAAGCATCCCGCGAAGCGGACGTCCTCCATGCTTTGGACGGCCTCGAGCTGCGCGTCGCTGATGCCGGCGCCGTTCTCCACCTCGATGACGTAGTGGTAGCTGCCCAGCCGGCTCCCCTCGGGACGGTCGTGGAGACATACCATCTCGAGTCCGGCGTCGTGCAGGGCGATGATGACGTCGTCGATCCGGTCCGCCCCGCACGTGGCCATGAGCACGGCCCGCGTCAGCCCCTCGCCCGCCGCGGGGGCCCGGGACAGCACGTAGAACCGGGTCTTGTTGGTGTCCGTGATCTGAACGTTCTCCGCCAGCACCTCCAGGCCGTACAGCGCCGCGGCCCCCGGCGCGGCCACAGCGGCGATGGTCTTGTCCTGCCGCTCGGCCACATGGCTGGCCGCCGCGGCGGTGCTGGGCATCTCCTCCGTCCCCGCGTTCGGCAAATGCTCCGCCCGCCACGCGGCGCTCTGCGTCAGCCCCTGAGCGTGGGAGCAGACGGTCTGGATGTCCGCAAGCGTCGCGCCCGGCACGCCCATGAGCGTCTGGCTGATGGGCAGGACCACCTCGCCGACCACATAGGCCGCCTCCGCCGCGATCAGGGCGTCCACGTAGTTGACCACCGCGCCGCCCAGCGTGTTCTCCTGCGGGATCACGGCGCGTTCGGCGCGTCCCTCCAGCAGATCCTCCAGGGCGTCGCCCACGGTGTCCCTGGGGATCAGCGTGGCGTCCGTCTGAAACCAGTATTGCGCGGCCTCCTCGGTGTAGGTGCCCGCGGGGCCAAGGTAGCTCACCCGGAGCGCCTCCGCCTCCTCACCAATCGCGGGCACCCGGCACAGCAGCGCCAGCGCCAGGGCCAGCAGCGACAGCCGTCTGATCATACAGCCTCTCTCCTCTCCTTCGTGCAGTTCGTTCGCGGCAGTCATTCCTCAGACCTCCACGGTCTTTCCCTGGCCGATGAGGCACAGCACCCGCTGTTTGACGGGGATGCGGGTGACGCGCTCCAGGGCGGTGGCGTAGAGGTTGAGCTGGTTGCGGTAGTGCTTGCGGAGGGCGTCCAGGTCCTGCTCGCGGTCGGTCTTGTAGTCCATCAGCACCCACTGGCCGTCCTCGATGAAGCAGCAGTCGATGGTGCCCTGGACCAGCAGCGGCGCGCTGCCGTCGAAGCGGCCCGCCTCCTCGGGGGTGAGGGCCTGGGACACGGGCAGGCGCACGTTGAAGGACCACTCCCGGCGCACCTCCCGGGACGCCCGCAGGCGCAGGCCCATGCCGCCCTCCAGGAACCGGGCCAGCTTTCCGGCGTCCACGGCCTCGCGCTGGGCGTCGGTCATCAGGCGGCGCTGCGCGTTCAGGTCCAGCTGGCGCGCCACCGCCGCCCGCAGGGCCTGACCCTCCAGACCGTCCAGCGCGCGCAGGTCCACAAGCTGCATGGCGCGGTGGTAGGCGGTGCCCCGCTCCGCGCCGGTCATCCTTCCGGCGTCCTCGGACATGAACTGGGGGCGCTCCGTCAGGGCCGGGACCTCCTCGGGACCCTCCAGCTCCCGCAGCAGCCCGGAGGCCGTCAGCTTCAGCGGGTTCCGGGCGCCCTCCGGGTCGGGATAGACCCAGGCCAGCTCGGCGTTGAGATTCTCGTCCGCGTATGCCTCGGGATGCTCAAGCACCCTCTGCATGGCCGCCACGCCGTCCTCGATGTCCGGGTTTTCGCCCAGCCGGAGCGCGCCCACCGGCACCCACGCCACCGTGGAGCAGGGGTCCTCCCCCGCCGCCTCCGCCGCGGCGCGGGCAGCCATGATGACGTCGAGGTGGCTGCCCGCGGCGAAGGGGGCCTCGGACAGCGCCAGCCACCGCCGCCGCGCGGGCTCCGCCTCGCGGACCGTGCCGATCAGCACGAGGCGCTCCTTGGCGCGGGTCAGCAGCACGTAGAGTATCCGCAGCTCCTCGGCGGCGTCCTCCCGCTTCTGCCGCTCGATGATGGCGGCCTGGGGCAGGGTCAGGCGGCGGGTCCGCAGCGCCGGGTCCACATAGCTCATGCCCAGCCCCAGGTCCCGGTGGGCCACCAGCGGCGCGGAGGTCTTCTCCACCCGGTAGCGCTTGCCCAGCTGTGCCCCGAACACCACCCGGAATTCCAGGCCCTTCGACTTGTGGATGGTCATGAGCCGCACCACGTCGTCGTTCTCGCCCAGCAGGTGCGCGGCGTCGCCCTCGCCCCGGGCCTTCATGTGCTCGGTATACTGCAAAAAGCGCGTCAGCGACCCGGACAGCTCCCGGTCGAAGCTGCCCGCCGACGCCACCAGCTGGTCCAGATTGGCCTGCCGCTGGGCCCCGCCGGGGAGCGCGCCCGCGTAGGTGTAGAAGCCGCTCTCGTCCAGGATCAGCCTGGTCAGCTCCCCCAGCGACATGGCCCCGCAGCGCAGCCGCCAGCCCTCGTACAGTCTGAAGAACGCCCGCAGCTTTTCGGCGGTCTCGTCGTCGTGCTCCCCGGCATACTGTCTCGCGGCGTCGCAGTAGGGCACGTCGAAATAAGCGGCGCGGACGCGGGCCAGCTGGTCGGCGTTCAGCCCCACCACCGGGGAGCGCAGCACGCCGATGAGCTCCACGTCCAGCCGCCGGTTGGCGATCAGCTTGAGCATATTGAGCGTCCAGGCGATCTCCAGCGACTCATAGAAGCCCGCCGCGCCGTCGGCGTAGGCCGGGATGCCCTCCGCAAGCAGCAGCGGCAGCAGCGCCGCGAAGGGCGCGGCCTTGGCGCGGGTGAGTATGGCGAAGTCCCGAAAGCGCAGGGTCCTGTCCGCGTCCATCATGCCGCGGATGGTCCGGGCGATGAGCAGGCCCTCGGCCTCCACGCCCCTTATGTCGTTGATGGCCTCCTCCGCGTCGTCGCGCTCCGGAGCCGCGGCGCTCTCGACGGCGGCATCGCTCTCGATCAGGCGGATGTCCACGTCGCGGGTCCGGGGGGCGTCCGGGTCGCCGGGGTTGAGCCGTGCCAGCGCGTCGTAGGCGATCTCCGAGTCGCCGCCGGTCATGGCGCGCTCGAACACCATGTTCACGAAGTCCAGCACGCCCCGGCGGGAGCGGAAGTTCCGCGTCAGCGGCAGCAGCTCGCCGCCCTCCCCCCGCCCGTAGGCGGCGTACTTCTCCAGAAACAGCCGCGGCTCGGCCAGTCGGAAGCGGTAGATGGACTGCTTCACGTCGCCCACCATGAACAGGTTGTCCGGGCGTCGGATGGCGTTGATGATGGCCTCCTGGAGGTCGGAGGTATCCTGGTACTCGTCCACGAAGATATAATCGTAGCGCTCCCGCGCCTGCCGCGCAACGTCCGCATCGCGCAGGGCGGCCAGGGTCCTGTGCTCCAGATCGGCATAGGTCAGCCCCGCCTGTTCGGCCTTCTTCGCCTCGAAGCGCCTCGCGGCGTCCAGGGCGATGTCGGCCAGGGTCCGAAGCTGCCCGGCCAGCGCCTGGGCGTCGGCGCGGGCCGTCAGCAGCGGCAGCTGCGTGATCCGCGCCTCCCCCAGTGCACGCTTGGCCCCGTCCCGCAGGCGCTTCACCGTGTCCACCGCGTCGGGGTCGGCGTCTGTGGCGCGGCCACGGGCGGCGGTGGCCTTGTAGTCCGTCAGGGCCCTGTACAGCTCGTCATAGGACCCGAGCGCCCTGATCTCACCAAGCGCCTCGATGTCCTGGCGAACGGCGCGCTCATAATGCGCCGGTATGCCCCGCACCTGCAGCGCCTGCCGAAGCTGCACCAGGGCCTTGTCCACACACCGGCGGGCGGCATCCTTCAGCTCCTCCTGCCAGCGCTGCAGGGCGTCCTCGTCGCAGGCGGCGGCGCGATCCAGCCACGCCTCCGGGTCGGGGCGCTCCTCCAGCACTCCGAAGAGGACCTCCGCCGCGGCCCGGACCCCCGCGGGGCCCCGGCCGTAGTCCAGCCGAAGCAGCGCGTCGTCGGGGCGGGCGGCGGGCGCGTCGGACTCCTCCGGCTCCTCGTGTCCGGCATAAGCGGCCTCCAGCGCCTCGTCCAGGGCCTCCTGCCGCAGCCGCGCCGCCACGGCGTCGTCCAATATGCGAAAGGCGGGGTCCACCCCCGCCGCCTCGAAGTTGGTGCGCAGAAAATCGGCGCAGAAGGCGTGCAGCGTGGTGATGCTCGCCCGGTCCAGCCGCATGAGCTGCTCCCGGCACCGGGCGTCGCCCTGCAGCGCGCGCTCGTTCAGCGCCCGGTTCAGCTTGGCCCGCATGTCCGACGCCGCCGCCCGGGTGAAGGTCACCACCAGCATTCGATCCACGTCCGCGCCGGCCTCCGTGACCAGCCGCAGCGCGCGCTCCACCAGCACCGTGGTCTTGCCCGACCCCGCCGCCGCCGACAAAAGCACGTTCCCGCCCCGCGCCTCGATGGCCCGAAGCTGCTCCCGCGTCCACTGCGGCATGACGATCACCCCTTTAATATGTGCTGTGTTTTTCGGAGAAGTTTTTTGAATGGAGAATTGAAAATGGAGAATGGAGAATGCATGTGGAAATCCTTCGGATTTCGTCACTATTCAGTTGCTCAGGGATGACTCCCTCAGTCAGCCTGCGGCTGACAGCTCCCTCGGAGAGGGAGCCTGGACGGGAGCCTGGACGGAGCCTGGACGGAGCCTGGACGGAGCCTGGACGGAGCCTGGACGGAGCCTGGACGGAGCCTGGACGGAGCCTGGACGGAGCCTGGACGGAGCCTGGACGGAGCCTGGACGGGGCCTGGACGGAGCCTGGACGGAGCCTGGACGGAGCCTGGACGGAGCCTGGACGGAGCCTGGACGGAGCCCCAAAAGCCTCCCTCCTTGAGGGAGGTGGCCCGCGAAGCGGGTCGGAAGGAGTCAACGACTGAACAGTTACAAGGCGTGAATGAGCAAGACTCTCTCAGTCCTGTCGATAAGCCGGGTGGCGGGGAACGACCTCTCAGTCACGCTGCGCGTGACAGCTCCCCTGAGAGGGGAGCCAAGGCTGACGCACCGCCATTCTCCATTCTCCATTCTCCATTTTCCATCAAGCGCTCACAGCTTACCCGCCAGCATGAAGTAGCCCAGCACCACCACGCCCAGGGCGATGCGGTACCAGCCGAAGCCCTTGAAGTCGTGGGTCTTGATGTAGTCCACCAGGTGGCGGATGACGAGCATGGACACCACGTAGGCCACCAGCATGCCCACCACCAGCAGGCTGAACTCGCCCAGGGTGATGGCGGACTCATACTTGAGGATCTTCAGCAGGCTGGCCCCGGCCATGACGGGGATGGCGAGGTAGAAGGTGAACTCCACGCCCACCTTCCGCGACACGCCCAGCAGCAGCGCCCCCAGTATGGTTGCCCCGGAGCGGGAGGTGCCGGGGAACACGGCGGCGATGAGCTGGAACAGGCCGATGAAGGCGGCGGTCCTGTAATCCAGCCTGGAGAGCTTGCGGATGGTGGGCTTTTTGCCGGCATTCAGGGTCTCGATCAGTATAAACGCCGCGCCGACCAGTATCAGCATGACGGCCACGCACACGGGGCCGTAGAACAGGCTGTCCAGCAGGTCGTCGAACAGTATACCCACGATGGCGGCGGGCACGCAGGCGATCAGGATCTTGATCCACAGCTGTATCTTGTCCCACTTCACCCAGGACAGAACCCCCTCGTCGGCCAGCGGATGCCGGTTGTCCTTCCTGCCGAAGGGCCATATCTTCTCCCAGTAGATCATCAGCACCGCCATGATCGCGCCCAGCTGGATGACCACCTCAAACAGTCCGTAGAACTCCTCCGACACATTGAGGGGCATCAGCTCGTTCAACAGGATCATGTGCCCGGTGCTGGACACCGGCAGCCACTCCGTCACGCCCTCCACCACGCCGAACAGCGCGGCCTTCAACAGCTCTATGATGTTCAAATAATTCCACCTCTCGAATTGGTTGTTGGTTTATGCTCAGCCTGTACAGGTATATGGGATTCCGTGGAAATGACCTCACAGTCGCGCTCACTGCGGATAGGCCTTCAATTCCTCGAAGTCCTTGCCGCGCTCGTATTCATAGATCTTCGCGTCCACCACGAATCGGTACCAGAAGGAGGAGAGCACGTGGTAGATGAAGCCCTCCTTCCCGTCCAGGAAGCCGCCGCGGAAGAGATAGTTGACGATGAACCACAGAAAGCAGCGGAGGAACTTGGGGAATTTGTAGTAGACGCCGTACTTCCTCCGGCGCTTGCGCTGGATCTCGGGGTCGTCGGTGTCGGCGTCCCGCTTGCCACGCTTATAGTCCATGTAGTCCATGGCCTCGCGGGTGGCGTACCAGTTGTAGCGCCCGATGAAGTTGTCCAGGTCCTTGAAATCGTAGTGAAGGAACCGGTTTTTGAGCGATATGCTCCTGCCCTCCGACAGCACCGTGTGGGCGTCCCGGCGGCGGTCCTCGATGCGGCCGACGCCCCGCTTGAACACCATCAGCTTGCGCTTCTTGCTGCCGTGGGTCAGGGCGCGGCCCAGGAAGAAGTAGGTGGCTTCCAGGGTCATGCCGTTGACGTCGTCATCGGCGTGGGCCGCGGCCTCCCGCTCGATCTCCGCGCACAGCTCGGGCGGGAACTGCTCGTCGGCGTCGATGCGGATGACCCATCGGGTATCGATAGCGCAGTTGTCCAATCCCCAGTTGAACTGGCGGGCGTAGTATTCAAACGGGTGTTCATAGACCTCCGCGCCGTTGGCCTTCGCCAGCTCAACCGTCTGATCCGTGGAGCCGCAGTCCACCACCACCAGCCGCGAACACAGTCCCCGCACGGATCGGAGGCACCGCTCGATGTTCTTCTCCTCGTTGCGCGTGAGGACGATCGCCGTCATGTCGGCCATGGGAAACCTCCTTCTATGGAGTGGAGTGTATCATGCGTACTACCGCTTCCGCTTCTCCATCTCCTTCTTCCGCTTTTTGAAGGCCTGGATGGTGTAGGTGACGAAGGGCCAGGGGTCGCGGAGGGAGAAGATCTGGTCGGTGGTGTTGCGGAAGGAGAACCAGCTGGGGTGGGCGCGGAAGCGGTTGGGCGACTGTATGAACCACAGCAGGTCGGTGTGCATGTAGCGCAGGCACGCGCCGTCCCGGTAATCGGGATAGGCCGTGACGGGCCTGCCGGTGTAGAGCTCCACGATCTGGCGGGCGAAGTCCACCCCGGCGAAGAAGCAGACCTTGACGCTGGCGGTGATGCGGGGATTGACCTCCATCACCTTGGCCACGCCGTCGCGGGGGTCCTCGATGAGGTCCACGTCGCCGTAGCCCACCCAGCCCATGGCCTTCAGCAGCCGGATGGAATCGGCGGCGATGTCGGGCCGGTGGACGCTGGCGCTGCAGCAGGTGCTGCCCCCGTCGATGGGATACCAGCGGGTCTTGTCGAACACCACGGCGCTTCTGGCCTCGCCATTCTGGTCCAGGAACACCTCGCACTTGTACTGGGTGCCCGTCTGGGGGATGTAATCCTGCACCACCACGGGGCCGAAGCGCTTCACGGTGTCGTCGAACACCGCGCGCAGCTGCGCCTCGTCGCGGATGACGTGGAAGCCGATGGAGCCGTAGCCCACCCGCGGCTTGATGATGAACGGGAAGGGCATACCGGCCTCCAGGATCTGGTCCGGGGAGGTCATGTCGTAGAGGGTATGCGGGCAGGGCACGCCGGCCTCGGCGCAGGTCTGCATGGTGGCCTGCTTGTCGGCGGCGCGGCAGAACGCCTCCGGGGGATTCACCGCGGGGGCGGCGTACCGGCTGACCTCCTCGATATGGTTCGACAGCAGCGTGGCGGAGAAGTCCGTCATGGGGATGACCACGTCGTAGTCCCCAGCCTGGAGCACCTTTATCAAGGCGGCGTAGGAGGCGTCGGCGTCCTCCCGGTTCCAGTATTCCACCAGCTTCACGTCAGGATAGTGGGAGGCGTAGCCCACGTCGAGCCTGCTGGCGTTGTAGGTGGTCAGGTGGCACCCCAGCTTCTTGAGGGCGGGCATCAGCGCCATGTTCTGCCTCGCGAAGCCCTCCAGCAGCAGCACCCGCACGCCCCGCAGGTCCGGCGGCGCGGGCACATAGGGCGCGGGGTCGCCGCCGTTCAAGAAGCGCTCCCCCGCCGTCAGGTCGAAGCGCTGGGGCTTCAGCAGCTTGTGCACGTTCAGTCTGAGCTTCCCGGGCAGCAGCCGCGCCAGCGCCAGCCCCAGCCCCCGGGTGAACTCCGGCAGGCAGATGATCTGGCTCGCGCCGTGGGCCGCGACGATGTCCCGGGTGTTGACGGGCTCCGGGTCCGCCAGGTCGATCACCCCGCTGGGCGCGGGGTCGCGCTCCGCCCAGGCGGCGACGGCCGCCACGGCACGGTCCACATCGAGGAAGGCGTAATCGGTGCCCTTCCCCACCCGGTAGGCCACGGAGGGATATTTCAGATAGCAGCGCTTGAGGATGTCGTGCATGTCCTCGGGGCTGTAGACGGGGGCGAAGCGCGCCGTCAGGAAGGGGGTATCCCCCATCAGGGCGTGCAGCCGCTCCTCGGCCTCCCGCTTGGTCTCGGCGTAGGGACCCACGGGCGCGGGGAGGCACGCCTCGGTGATGACGCCGTCGTTCAGGCCGTACACGTCCACGGTGCTGGCATAGAACACGGGGATATGCCGCGCCGCCGCCTGTTCAAACACGTGCTGGCTGGTCAGGACGTTCTCCCGGAAATAGCGGCTGTAGCTGAGATCGCTCTCGCCGGTGACGTGGGCCAGCGCCGCCAGGTGGACCACCCGGTCACAGGGATGCGCGTCGAACAGCGCGGCCACGTCCTCCGGGCGGGTCAGGTCGCATGATATGTGGATGTAGCCGGGGTGGTCGATGGTCCCCTCCCCACGGCTGACGCCGATCACGCGATGCCCCTCCTCCAGCAGCCTCATGGCCGCGGGCCTGCCGATCATGCCCGTCGCGCCGGTGAGCAATACGGTGTGCTTCACGCCAGGCCACGCTCCTTTCGATCCTCCTCGAGGGTCATGAACCGCGCTCCGTGCTTCTGGAGCCAGCGGATGACCTTCTTGAGCTTTTTCAGGTTCCCCCGCCGCCCCACCAGGCAGCGGAAGCGGGTCACCAGGCTCAAATCCTTCGGCAGCGGCAGCTTCACGTCCGTCAGCTCGAAGGGGTGGATGTAGATCGTGAAGTTCTCGTGCTTCTTCGCGTAGGCCGCAAGCAGCAGCCGCAGCAGCCAGAACGGGAACAGCCGCAGATACCCGCCGCCGGAGATGGGAATGGACCATTTCAGGATATCCAGCGTGGGGATCTCATATTCCGTCAGCTCCTCCCGGACGTAGACCAGATCGTCGGGCGATTCAAAGCCCTCCAAATCCAGGTTCCGGTAGAGGGGATGCTGGGTGAAGCGAATCCTGGAGGAATCGTAGTTGAACCCCAGCCGCCGCAGGGCCTCCAGCTTCTCCCGGTCCATGGTGAAGCAGGCGGCGCGATAGCCGGTGACGGACGCCCCGGACGCGGCCTCGATGGCCTCCCGCGCCCGCAGGGTCTCGGCGATGAACACCTCCTCGGGCTTGTTCGTCAGCAGGGAGTGGTCCCAGCCGTGGCAGGCCAGGGCGTGGCCCCGGCGCACGATCTCCCGCAGGATGTCGGCGTACTCGTCGGCGATCTCGCCCACGCAGAAGAAGGTGGCCTTCACGCCCACCTCGTCCAGCAGTTTAAGGAAGTCGAAGATTTGGGGCACCGTCCGCACGCCGGTGTCCCGGCAGACAGCCTTGTCCAGATAATCCAGGTGATACCATTCCTCCAGGTCCACCGTCAGCCATGCCTTTTTCATCGCTTGTCCTCCCGCGCGCCTTCCACCACGCCCTCGGAGCGCAGCACGGAAAAGAAGGTGCGCACGATCAGTTTCACGTCCATGCCGAAGGAGATGTGACTGGCGTAGTAGCCGTCGTACTTGGCCTTCACGGGGATGGGCAGCTCGTCGCGCCCCTCCACCTGGGCCAGGCCCGTCAGCCCGGGCAGCACGTCGTTTGCGCCGTACTTGTCCCGCTCGGCGATGAGGTCGTATTGATTGTAGAGCGCGGGACGCGGCCCCACCACCGCCATGTCCCCCCTGAGGATATTCAAAAGCTGGGGCAGCTCGTCCAGCGACGATTTGCGCAGGAACCGGCCCACCGGCGTGATGTAGCTCTCGGCGTTGTTCAACAGGTGGGTGGCCATGTTTTTGGGGGCGTCGGCGCGCATGGTGCGGAATTTATAGATGGTGAAGTGCCGCTTGTGGATGCCCACCCGCCGCTGCCTGAACAGCACCGGTCCCGGCGAGGTCAGCTTCACCGCCAGCGCCAGCAGCAGCATCAGCGGCGACAGGACGATCAGCGCAAACAGCGACAGCGCAAAGTCCAGAAGCCTCTTGATACGCAGGTACATGCTTCGCCTCCATACGCATATAGCTTTCCATTGAATATGATGATTATATCATATCCTGCTTTTGTGTACAACGGTTTTTCAATGAAGAATGACTGTCGGAGATAAGGGAACAGGGATCAGGGAACAGGGAACAGAAATAGTGGCTGCCGCGCGCACTGTAGGGGCGGCGATGCGCCGCCCGCCATATGCAGATACAATACGTACTACCCGGCGGGCGGCGCATCGCCGCCCCTACGGGCCCGGGCCATTCCTGTTCCCTGTTCCCTGTTCCCTGTTCCCTCATCTTCCCCCCCCGCCACTTTTAACATCACCCTGTTGCGAAAACAAACGAATAGGGCTATAATAATACATGTGTTAGATTAATCTAATAGATTGAAGGGCATACGGATGTTTTTGGAGATCAGGGGGCTTAGGAAGCGCTATGGCGAGGGGAGCAGCGAGGCTCAGGTGCTCAGGGGCATCGACTGCTGTGTGGAGAAGGGGCAGATCTGCGTGATCCTCGGGCCCAGCGGCTCGGGGAAATCCACGCTTTTGAACTGTGTGGGCGGGCTGGAGCGCGCGGACGGCGGCTCCATCCGCGTGGAGGGCGTGGAGCTGGCGGGCATGAAGCCGGAGGCGCTGGCGGAATACCGCCGGGAAAAGCTGGGCTTCGTGTTCCAGTTTTACAATCTGGTCGCCAATCTGACCGTGCGGGAGAACATACAGGTGTGCCAGTACCTCTCCAAAAACCCGTTGTCCGCGGACGAGCTGATCCGCGCGGTGGGACTGTGGGAGCATCAGAAGAAGTACCCGGCACAGATCTCCGGCGGCCAGCAGCAGCGCTGCGCCATCGCCCGGGCGCTGGTCAAGAATCCCGCCATGCTGCTGTGCGACGAGCCCACCGGCGCGCTGGATTCCGCTTCCAGCCGGGAGATACTGACGCTGTTGGAGCGGGTCAACCGGGATTATGGCACCACCATCCTGCTGGTCACCCACAACAACGCCATCTGCAAGATGGCCCACAAGGTGATCACCGTGCGCGACGGGCGCATCGCAAGGGAGACGGAGAACGCGACGCCGGTTTCAGCGTCGGAAATCGAGGATTTGTGACCCATGCAGGCACTTTTGAGAAGAAAGCTGCTCCGGGACATGCGGCAGGCCTGGCCGCGCTATCTGGCGCTGGGCCTGATGATCGCGCTGTCCATGTACCTGATCATCAGCCTCATCGGCGCGGCGGACACGATCATCCTGGGAAGCCGTCGCATGGCGGAGGAAAACCGAGTGGAGGACGGGCAGTTCACCGCCTTCGTCCCCCTCTCCGACGGGGAGCTCGCCGCCCTGCGGGATGCGGGCGTCACCATCGAGCCCATGTTCTTCCTCGACTACGCGCTAAAGGACGCAAGCGTGCTGCGGGTGTTCGCCCTGCGGCGGGAGATCGACCTCGAGGCGGTGGAGCGCGGAGCGCTGCCCGCGGCCGACGGGGAGATATTGCTGGAAAAGCGCTACTGCGAGGAGAAGGGCATCGAGCCCGGCGACATCATTGACATCTCCGGACACGCGCTGACCGTCAGCGGCGTCGCCACCACGCCGGACTACGACACCGCGTTTCGGTCGATGGGCGACAGCGCTGTGGACAGCCTGAGCTTCGGCACGGCCTTCGTGACGCCAACCGAGTATCGGCGGCTGGCCGAAACGGGGCGGGCCGTCTCCTCGGAGGAATACCTGTACGCCTACCGCCTGAACGGCGCGATGACCGACGACGCGCTGCGGGAGCGCCTGAAGGCGCTGGAATTTGACCCGGAGGCGGTAGCGGACCCCTTCTTCCGGGAATACTGGGACCGCACCGGCGGCAAGCGCGACGAAATGCTGGACGGCGCGGACGAGCTGCGGGACGCCCTGCGGGACGTCGAGGAGGACCTGCTGGGCAAGGAGGGCTCCATCGCCCGCCAGATGATGCCCAGGGACCTGGTGGACGGCGTGGTGGAGCTGCGCGAGGGCGCAGAGGAGCTGCGCGACGGCATCGTGGAGGCGGTGGATGAGTACATCGACCTCGATCTGAGCAACCTGCGCGAATTCGTCACCCGGGCGGACAATCCCCGCATCGGCGGCGCGGCGGACGACGTGGTCATCAACAAATACGCCTCCATCGCCGCGGGCGTCATCATCATGGCGCTGCTGACCTACGTGATCAGCGTGTTTGTGGTCAACAACATCGCCTCGGAGCAGGCGGTCATCGGCACGCTGTACGCGCTGGGCCTGAAACCGGGCGAGCTGACGCGCCACTATCTGCTGATGCCGGTGCTGGTGAGCTTACTGGCGGGGGTCATCGGCACGGCGGCGGGCTACAGCCCCATCGGCGTGCCCACCCAGACGGCGGACACCTACGCCTACTTCTCGGTGCCCGCGCTGTCCACCATCGTGGAGCTGCCGGTGGTGCTGTACGGCGCGGTCATGCCGCCTGTGGTGGCGGCGCTGGTGAACCTGGGCGTCATCCGAAAAAAGCTGTCGGCGCCGGTGCTCCAGCTGCTGCGCAACGAGACCCGCCGCGCGGACGTGAGCCGCCTGGACCTGGGGCGGCTCGGCTATGTGCGCCGCTTCCAGATCCGGCAGCTGCTGCGCGAGGGCCGAAGCGCCGTCGGCGTGGTGCTGGGACTGTTCGTGTGCCTGCTCTTGATGATGATCGGCATCGACGCCTGGGTGATGTGCGGCCACGTGGAGGCGGACAACGCCGCCGACACGCGCTATCACTCCATGTACCTCTACAAGTACCCGGAGGAGGCGGTGCCCGAGGGCGCTTATCCCGCCTATGCCGTGACCGTGAAGAAGGAGATCCTGGGCTATAATATGGACGTGACGCTGCTGGGGCTGACGGCGGACAATCCCTTCTTCGACGCGAAGCCCCCCATAAGCCAGAGCCGCGTGCAGATCAGCTCCGCCATGGCACAGAAGTACGGCCTGAGCGCCGGGGACGTCTTCACCGTGACCGACGAGCAGGAGGATCGGCTCTACGCCTTCACCGTGGAGGACGTGGCAGACTACGCGCCCGCCTTCTACGTGTTCATGGAGCTGGACAGCATGCGGGAGCTCTTCGGCGTGCCGAAGGACTACTTCAATGTCGCTTTCTCCGACCATCCGCTGGACATCGATCCGGGGCGGCTCTACAGCGTCTCCTCCCGGGAGGATATGGTCCGGGCCTCGGGCGTGTTCGTCGACCTGATGCTGCCGATGATCACCACGATGCTCGTCGCCTCCTCCCTGGTCATGGCCATCGTCATGTACCTGATGATGAAGGTCATGCTGGACCACGCCGCGAAGAGCGTTTCGCTGTTCAAGGTGTTCGGCTACCGGCGGCGGGAGCTGAACCGCCTGTTCCTCAACGGCAATACCCTGCTCATCGTCATCGGCGCGGCCGTCGCCATTCCCCTGTCAAAGGCCATCATGGACGCGCTCTACCCCTATCTGGTCTCCAACGTGGCCTGCGCCATGAACCTGACCTTTGAGCCCTGGATCTACGCGGTGCTCTTCTTAGGCTGCATGGCGCTCTACGCCGTCATCCACGCCCTGCTGACCCGGCGACTGCATCGGGTCAGCCTGAACGAGGTGCTGAAGCAGAGGGAGTAGCTTCAGCACCTCGTCAGAGCGGGGAGGTTTTATTGTATGTAACTGTTCAGTTCTGCGGTAAATGGGGATTTGACGGGGAGAATTAGGAATGAGGAATTAGGAATTATAAATAGCTCGGCTGCGTAGGGGCGGCGATGCGCCGCCCGCCAGGCAGTACGCATTGCTTCGGTATATGGCGGGCGGCCATTGGCCGCCCCTACAACGCGCGGCAGCTGCTATTCATTCCTAATTCCTCATTCCTAATTCCTAATTCTCCCCGACAAACCCCAATATATCACAGGAAAACTGAGCAGATACAATCGTATATGTCTTATGGCTTCAGCTCCGCCCAACACGGCAGCCCATAGGCTGACCCGGCCCTCTCGACGGCGCGGATGATCGCCTCGCTGACGACCTCCGCGGCCAGCGCGCCGACCAGGTCCTGATCGGCCCGGACCTTCCCCACCGACACGGCGTAGATGCTGTCGCCGTCGGCGGAGGTGTGCACGGGACGGATGGCGCGCGCGTAGCCGTCGTGCGCCATGCCCGCGATCTTGCAAAGACGCGCCTTGTCGAAGTCCGCGTTCGTGATGACGACGGCGAGGGTCGTGTTGCCGGTGAATTTGTTCTCGGCCACCCCGGTCATGCCCTTCATGGTGTCCATCGTGCTGCGCAGCGCCGTCCTGTCCGGCGTCAGCAGACCGGCGATCTGTTTGCCCGTCTTCCAGTCGTACACGTCGCCCAGCGCGTTGAGCACCACCACCGCGCCCACCTGCAGCTCGCCCAGCTGAACCGCATAGCTGCCGATGCCCGTCTTCATGGCGGTATCCATCCCCGCGATCTTGCCCACGGACGCGCCGCAGCCCGCGCCGAAGTTGCCGTCACGGTAATTGGGGGCGTCCATCGCCAGCCGCGCCGCCTCATAGCCCATATTGGCGTCGGGGCGCGTCCCCGCGTCGCCCACGGAGAGATCATAGATGTCCGACTGGGCCACCAGCGGCACCAGCGCGAAGCCGGTGTCGTAGCCGATGCCCCGCTCCTCCAGGCACGCCATCACGCCGTTTGCGGCTCCCAGGCCATAGGCGCTGCCTCCCGCCAGCACGACGGCGTGAATCGTCTGCGCCGCCATCAGCGGATTGAGCAGCTGGCTCTCCCGGGAGGCCGGGCCGCCGCCGCGCACATCCAGCCCCGCGCGCATGCCCGCCTCGCAGATAAAGACCGTGCAGCCCGTGGCGGCTTCGGCGTCCTCCGTCTGCCCGATTCGTATGGACTGTATGTCGGTGATGGGGATCTCAAGCATCTGTACATCGCTCCCTTCCGCAAGCCCCGCCGCTGAAATTCGTATCAACAGAAGAATAACAGGCTCTGTCCTCGGCCGCCGCCCCGACTGATGCCCGATGTGCTTTTCATCCTTCCCGACACTCCTCGCATACCTTGGGCCAGTGCCGGAGGGAGGCGTCAAAGGTGAAGCTCCGCCCGCACTTCCGGCAGACCCGGGTGACCGCCTCCGCCGGGTGGTACTTCGCCCGGCACGCCTGGCAGGTGTCCGGCCAGTGCTGGACCTCCTCCGGGAGGGTGAAGGTCTTCCCGCAATGCTTGCACGTTCGCGTGATCGTCCCCGGGCGCTCTGCCGCCGGGGCATTTTTGTGTCCGGAAAACAGCGCTCTCAGCCAGTCCAAAAACACAGCGGTCCCCCTCCCCTCATGTATCCAGCGGCGGCAGCGCGTGGATGTCGTAGGTCTGATAATAGATGTCGTAGGCGGTTTCCACGTCCCCGGACAGCTCGATCAGCGCGCCCGCCTGGAACATGGCCGAGAGCGTGCCGGAGGGCGCATGCCAGGCCGCGTTGGAGACGACCTGTACCGCCTCCATGCCGGCCTCCTCCGCACGAAGCGCCGCTTCCGCGCCAAACAACAGCGTGCCCGTGGCGATGTGATAATCGCTGGAGATGATCGCCAGCTGAGTCACCTGCGGATAGCGCGCCTCCAGGAGGTCGAAGGTGTAGATGGCGTTCTGGGCCGTGGTCATGGAGCGGTCCTCCACGATGACGCGGTCCGAGGAGACCCCTTGCGCCGCCAGCCATTCCGCCATGCGCCCCGCCTCGGTGGCCGAGGGGTTTTCGGACGCCGTGCCGCCGCCCGTGCAGAGCACATAGGCCCGGGGATACTTCTCCGCGCTGCGCAGGACGACCTTCAGCCGCTCCACCAGCTCGTCCCGCATGCTGCCGTCGGGGTTCAGCTGGAACCCCAGCGCGACGATGCACAGCGCGTCCGTGTCCGGCAGTCCGTCGGGAAGAACGCCCTCGTTGACCGTGAGGTCCGACCCCACCGACCGCCACAGTGCCATGACGCGCCGCCACCGGGCGGCCATGTCGGCGTCGAGCGCCTCCAGCTCGCCCAGCAGCGCGTCCACCCGGGACGCCGCCGCCTCCCCATACGCGCCGTAGTCCACGACCATCTCCTCGATGACCGCCTGCGGGCCGCGGCCCGCCTCCGCCATCGCGGGCAGGGCCAGCAGCAGCGCCAGTATCAAAACCATCAGCCGCTTCATACGCATGCACCTCCCGGAACAATCAAGTCCGCTTCACATCTCGATGCCCACCCGCGCGGGCAGCTTCTTCTCCTGATAGTAGTGCTTGACCAGGTGCATCTCGGTGCACAGGTCGGCGCGGGCAATGAGGTTGTCCGTCGCGCCGCGGCCGGTGAACACCAGCTCCGTTCCCTGGGGGCGCAGGTCGGCCAGCGCCAGCAGGTCGGCCTCGGTGAGCAGGCTGCACATCAGGGCGCAGTTGATCTCGTCGCAGACCACCAGGTCGTATTCCCCGCTCGTCAGCGCGGCACGGACCTCCTCATACCCCGCCCTCGCGCAGGCGGTGTCGGCGTCCTCCTTCTCCCGGTAGGTCAGTATGCCCTTGCCGGTGCCGAACTGGCGCACGGTGACGCCGGGGAGTCCCTTCAGCGCCTTGATCTCGCTGTACTCCTGATCCTTGATGAACTGGCAGAAGAACACCTTCATGCCCGCGCCGCTGGCCCGCAGCGTCAGCCCCAGAGCCGCGGTGGTCTTGCCCTTGCCGTTGCCGGTATAGATTTGAAATTGTCCGAGCTTCACGGTTCAAACCTCCTCAAATGCCGCGGCCGCGCCGCCGTCCACGGCGATCCTATACCCGCCGCAAGCGCCGGGCTGCCACTCGTAGAATTGCCGGTGAATCGCCGGGAACCACGCCTCCATCAGGCTGACGATGACCCCGCCGTGGCACACGACGCAGGCCGCGTCCGCCTCCAGCGCCAGAAGCCGCCGCCCCGCCGCCAGCACCCGCTCCCGGAACCGGGCGCGGCACTCCCCGCCGGGACAGCAGACCGTCCCCGCCGCATCTTCGATCCATTGGATATACTCGGGGATCTCCTTCAATTCGTCGTAGGATTTCATCTCAAACGCCCCGAAGTCCATCTCCCGAAGCCCGGGCAGCACGGTATCGGGCGCCTTGCCCGTCATGTGAAGGAGCGTTTCATTGGCCCGCCGCATGCCGCTGGTGATGTAGATATCGCATTCAGGGATCACGCCCCGCCTGCCCTCGGCGACGGCGACGCCCTTTTCCGTCAAAGGACTGTCGGTGCTGCCGCCGTACAGGCGCTTTTCGTTGGCCTCGGTGAGGCTGTGGCGCATCAGATATAGCGTGTTCATTTCAACCTCTGCGGTATCCCGCAAAACAGCCGCCAGACCTCGTCGGCCCGCGCGGCCAGAAAGCTGTTCATCCGCCCGCAGGCCTCCCGCCAGGCGCGCAGGGTGGCGTCCATCGGCACGATGCCCGAGGAGATGTCCGTGGTAATGATGATCTTATCCGACAGTTTATCCGCGTTTTCTTTGAAGATGTCCGCGGGCTCGATGCCCCGTTTTATCGCATCCAGCGCGTACCGGTCGATGTAGGCCAGGCATTTTTTATTGAAGTCAATATCGTTTACGCAGATGTCGGCATCCGTCAGGCCGAACCGCGCTTTGGCGTATTCCAGCTTCCCCTGATAGCTGCCGCCGGTGATGAGGATCATAGCATGCCTCCGTATTTGAATTGAGCCATGGCGATCAGCGCGACGCACTCCGACACGGTCAGCGCAAAGCCCGCCACGTCGCCGGACACGCCCTTGAGCGTGCGATAGACCCAGGTCATGGCCAAGGCGTAGGCCGCTGTCTCGATCAGCAGCCCGAGCGCCGCCCAGGGGCCGAGCCACAGGGCGCAGGCGATCACGGCGATGAGCCATATGCAGACCACCGTGATACGCTGGGGCATCTGGCTCTTCATCTCCGCGTACTGGCTGTGGCCGATGGGCTTGAGCGTCAGCACCGAAAAGGCCGAGCCGCAGCGGGAGACGATGGGGATGAAGATCAGCGGCGCCCATCTGTCGTGCAGCAGAAAGCCGTCCGCCGCCTCGTAGCTGAACAACATCAGAAGTCCCAGCCCCACCACAGCGAAGGCGCCGGTGTGGCTGTCCTTCAATATCTCCAGCCGCTTTTCCAGCGGACGCCACGACAGCATGGCGTCGCAGGTGTCCATGTAGCCGTCCAGATGGATGAACCCCGTCAGCAGCCAGGGCAGCGCGGCGGTCGCGGCCGCCCATATGGTCATGGCGATCTTCGGGATCAGCCACACGCCCGCCGCCCACAGCAGCCCGATCACCAGGCCCACGATGGGCAGCGTCACCAGCATCCAGTCCCGGGCGTCCTCGTCCCAGGGCCGGTACGGGCAGGGGATGGACGTGAACATGCCCAGGCACATGAAGAAGGCTTTTACAAGTTTCACAGCGGCAGTACCCCCTTGTGCGGTATCACGATGCCGTGCACGACCTCCAGCACGTTGTCACAGGCCCGGGCCAGCGCCCTGTCGATGCGGGCGAGGCCCGTGCGGTACGCCTCGGTCCAGTCGTCATACAGATTGGCGTCGGAATAGATGTAGTCCGACACCAGCACGGTCTTCGGCGCGCGGCGGACGAATTCTGTAAGCTCCCGGGCGAGCTTTTCCGGCGCTTCCTCATTCATGCCGGATGCCGAAAACATCTCGTTGGACAGAAGCGCCGTCACGCTGTCCAGCAGGAAGGAGCCGTTCGGGTCGGCTCTGTCCAGGCAGGTGAGGATATCCGCCCCGCACTCCAGCGTCTCGAACCCCCAGCCCGCGCGCTCCCTTTGATGGCGCAGGATGCGGGCGTCGTCCTCGGCGTCATGGGGGATCATGGTGGCGATGTAGTAAAGCGGCTGCCCGCCGGCCTTCGCGATGCGCTGGGCATAGAAGGACTTGCCGTTCTTGCAGCCGCCGGAGATGAACGTGCTCATGCCTCCCCCTGGAACCGCTTGTTGGGGCGGATCTCGGCGAGGTAGTCGTCGTTGATGGCGGCCTCCTCGAAGGTGGCCATGTGGGCGATGACGGACTCGGCGGCGGCCATGACCTCAAAGGCGATGGGGCAGCCGCTGCCCTCGCCCAGGCGCATATCCAGGTTCAGCATGGGCTTAAGTCCCATGGCGTCCATGGCCAGCATGTAGCCCCTTTCCCGGCTGGCGTGGGAGGGGAACATGTAATCGGCGCACAGCGGGTCGATCCTGTACGCGCACAGCCCGGCCACGGCGGAGATGAAGCCGTCGATGACCACGGGCAGCTGCTCGGACGCCGCGCCAAGGAACGCCCCGCACATGGCGGCGATGTCGAAGCCGCCCACCTTGGCGATGACGTCCACGGGATCGGCGGGGTCAGGCGCGTAGCGGGCGATGGCGTCGTCGATCAGGGCCACCTTGCGGCGGTAGGACTCGTCGTTGATGCCCGCGCCGCGGCTGACGGTCTCCTTCGCGGGCAGACCCAGCAGCGTGGACAGCACCGCCGAGGAGGTGGAGGTGTTGCCGATGCCCATCTCCCCGACGCCGATGACCTGCATGCCCTCGCGCCTGGCGCGCCGCGCGGCCTCGACGCCGATGTCCATGGCACGCTCGCACTCATCGCGGGTCATGGCGGGCTCATGGGCGAAGTTTTTGGTGCCGTGGGCGATCTTGAAGTCGCGCACGCCGGGCTGGGTGAAGTCGGCGTCGATGCCCACGTCCATCACATCCAGCTCCGTGTGAAAGTGCTTCGCCAGCACCGCCACCCCGGTGAGGCCGCGGGTGAAGTTGATGGTCTGGCTCAGCGTCACCGACTGTGGCGCGCTGGCCACGCCCTCGTGGGCGATGCCGTTGTCCGCGGCGAAGATCAGCACCCGCCGCTTCTCCATGGGATTGTAAAGCTCCCCGGTGATCCCGGCCAGCTTCACGCTGATGTCCTCCAGCTTGCCCAAACTGTGCGGCGGCTTGGCAAGGCTGTCCTGCCGCGCCTTCGCCAGCTCAACGGCGCGGGCGTCGGGGGGAGAGATGGTTAGCTTGTACATGATGAATGCCTTTCAATATGGATCGTTTTATTGGGAGAATCGGGATTTGTTGAATTAGGAATTAGGAATTGGGAATTAGGAATTGGGAATTAGGAATTGAAATAGTCTGGCTGTGTAGGGGCGGTGATGCGCCGCCCGCCAGACCGTACGTCTTGTTTCGGTATATGGCGGGCGGCCAATGGCCGCCCCTACAGCGCACGCGGCAGCCGCTATTCCTTTTCCCTTTTCCCTCTTGCCTTTTCCCTTCCTCAAACAGATCCCCGTTTGCCATTCCAAAAGAACGGTATCGCGCCGCGCCCTCACAGGTACGCCGCCACCAGCCTCCTTGCGCCGGTATAGTGGTCGTCGTAGTAGTCGGCGAGGGCGCTTATAGTGACCTGGTCCTTGGCGGAGGAGGCGTGGACGAAGCGGTTGCCGCCCAGGTAGATGCCCACGTGGTCGCACAGGTCCGAATCCCGCACGGTGTCAAAGCACACCATGTCCCCCGGCAGCAGCGCCCACCGGGGGATGGAGCGGCCCAGCGCATACAGCTCGCAGGCCGCGTGGGGCAGGCCCTCCAGGCCCTGCTTTTCGGCGCAGAACAGTATAAGCCCGCTGCAATCGAACCGCTCCGGCCCCCGCTGCCCCAGCACGTAGGGCTTGCCCAGATACCGAAGCGCCTCGGTCGCCATGCGCTCCCCCTGGGTAAGCCCCGTGAACAGAAGGCTCACCAGCACCAGGCACAGCGCCAGCGCCACGGTGGTCACATGGATGAATACGGCTCTGCGCATGGCTTAAGCTCCCCCGACAGGCGCCTGTACGCCCTACGGCGTCAGTATTTGTCGATTTAGGCAGTAGGGAGTAGGCAGTAGGGAGAGTTACGGCAAAACCTCTGGCTTCTATATGAAATCATCGAGTTTTCGGGAGCTCAGGGGGATTCTTGGCGTTCTTCATTCCATTGGAGCGCCGTCCATCTGCCGTTCTCCCCTACTCCCTACTGCCTACTCCCTACTCCCTAAAATTCACTTGCCCGCCAGGGACTTGCGGTATTTTTCGCTCTCCCAGTTGGCGATGAAGGCCTTGGCCTTTTCGCCGAGGGTGGAGAGGGTGTAGCCCTGTTTGGCGATATTGCGGACGATGAACACGACGCAGCAGAGGGTCTCGGCGATGACCTGGGCCTTGGCGGCGGGCATGTTGAAGGTGACCGCGCCGGTGTCGGGGTCCATCAGGGCCATGCCCTCGGCGGGCGCGCCCTTGCCGTAGGCGAAGCTGCCGGTCAGGAATACCAGCTGGTCGGGATAGAGGGGCGATTCCAGCATGAACTTCTCGGTGAATTCGCCGGACTTCATCGCCTCGGTGAGATAGTCGCACTTCGCGGCGCACAGGCCGCCCTCCAGCGCCTCGATCTCCACCTTCGGGAAGCAGCCGTTTTCCAGGCCGAAGGCGCGGGCCACGCGGTCGTTGACGTCGGTGTGGATGCGCAGGCACTCGTCGGGATCGTCGGAATGGACGATGAGGCCGTGGTTCTGCATGAAGATGGCGGCGGGGCGGCGCCCGGTCTCGGCCTCCACGCGCTTGAGCTCATCCCGGATGGAGAAGGTCAGCCGCGCGCCGGGATCGACGTAGGACACCCAGCCCCAGGTGTAGTCCGCGCCCTCCAGGGCCTTTTGGGCAATGTCGGGCAGCTCTTTAGCGCAGGTGCACAGGTTTGCGTAGACGCTGTGGCTGTGGGCCACGTAGGTGTCCAGTATGGAGTGGAAGCCCGCCTCCACGGAGGGGCGCAGCTGCGCGAGGCCCTCGATCACCTGGGTGTTGGCCTTGGCCTGGTCGCTGCCGGCCTTCTCCACGTCCTCGAAATCGGCGGGGTCGGAGCCGTAGTAGAACTTGCGCAGCGCGTCGTAGTTGAGCACCGCGTAGGCCTTGTCCGGGCGGATGTCCTTCAGGCAGTAGCCCGAAGCCTTGATGGCCATCAGGCCGCCCGCCAGCTTGGCCGAGGTGTTGCCGCCGCCGCCCTGCACGTAATCCGGGCGCGCGCCGACGCCGGTGGAGACCCGGGTGAAGTTTTCCAGGGCCTCGCGGTTGGTTTCAAAGAAATTGCTCATGGTGGTGATACCTCCGTCCTTCATTTTTGCGATGAGAAAGTGGATGCGCTTGCCCTGCCGGGCGTAGAGGCGCTCGTGCTCGGAGATGTAATTGGGCGTGAAGCCCGAGGCATGCAGGTCGTCGGTGATGTAGGTGATCTCGAAGCCCGCCTCGTTAAAGTACCGCTTTGAGGCGGTAAACAGCGCGTCGTCGTCGGTCTTGAACCAGATCTCCCCCTGGGGGGCCAGGAAGGCCCGGTACTGGTTCAGCTGCCGGGGATGGGTCAGGCGGCGCTTGTGGTGCTTGGCCCGCTCGTCCCAGGGATTGGGGAAGCTGATGTAGATGCGGGAGATATTGTCCGCTCTGGAGAAGGTGTCGTGGATCATCATGGCGTCCACCGCGGAGTACAGCAGGTTGTCCACGGGATCGTCCCCGTACTTGGCCCGGGTATTGCGCACGGACACCGCCAACACGTGGCGCACCTCGTCGATGGCGATGTAGTTGACGCCCGGGTTCTCATGGGCCATCCGCACTGTGGACACGCCCTTGCCGCAGCCGATTTCCAGGTGGACCGGCTGTTCCTTTGGAAACAGACTCCGCCACTGCCCGATGTGGGTGGAAGGCCTCTCTATAAACCAGGGACAGGCCGCCAGCTCCACCTCGGTCCAGGGCTTGCGGCGCATCCTCATGCCTCGTCCTCCGTCGGGGCCACGGGCGTCACCGGCGCGTCGGGATCGTCCGGCTCGCCGTAGGGCATGCCCTTCGCGATCCGCTCGGCCTCCTCGGCCCGCCGCTTCATGACGTGGTTCCAGTATAAAAGCCCCAGGCTCCCCACCAGGGAGATCGCCCACAGGTTCACGCCCAGCTCCGAGCGTCCCAGCACCAGGGCCAGCAGCCCGCCAATATACATCAGGATCAGCGCCACGCTCAGCGCCGTCCGAAGTATCCTTTGATTCATGCCTATCTCCCCCACCGGTACATGTTAATTAGGAATTAGGAATTAGGAATGAATAGCGGCTGCCGCGCACGCTGTAGGTGCGGCCAATCGCCGCCATCTACGCAGCCAAGCCATTGATAATTCCTAATTCCTCATTCCTAATTTCTCATTCGACAAATCCCAATTCGCCGAAGAACTGAACAGTTACCTGAAATGATTTATTCGATGCCAAAGCGCCTTTTCCCTGCCGGAAACATAAAAAAAGTGTTGCCCGTCAAATTTAGCACTGGCGCGGTTGCGGAGGGCGGGGCAAGTGGAGTATGATGGACAAAAACACGAAAGGGCGGTGCCCCATGTTTCTCTACGACCCCTACGCGCTGAAGCTGGACGGCCTGCTGGACGCATTCGACGCCCTGGCCGCGGATGCGGACAGCGAGGACCTGGAGGAGCTCAACGCGGAGTTCGACGACGCGCTCATGATGCTGGATGAGATCGACTTCGACGCCGACGACTGGCGCGAGGCCTTCGCCGACGCTCTGGAGGAGCTGAACAGCCTGCGTGAGACCTACGCGAAACAGCCCGGGGCCGGGGCGCTGGCTGCGAAGCTCGGGGATTTGATCGAGGCGGCAAGAAGAGAAAGCGGCGTGTAAACAGTCTGCTGGCGCGGTTTTCATCCAATAGCGTCAGCCGACATTCAGCTCCCCGCTTAAAATACAAGGAAAGCGTGATGCGCATGAACACAGGCAAACTCTACGTTATCGAAGGCCTGGACGGGTCGGGGAAGGCGACGCAGGCGAAGCTGCTGACGGATGCGCTCGCGGCCTCGGGACAGGCGGTGCGCGCGGTATCGTTCCCGGACTACGCCTCGGACTCCAGCGCCCTGGTAAAGATGTACTTGGCGGGGGAATTCGGGGATCAGCCCTCGGACGTGAACGCCTACGCGGCCTCCAGCTTCTACGCCGTGGACCGCTACGCCGGGTTCAAAAAGGACTGGGGCCGGGTGTACGGCGCGGGCGGAATCATCGTGGCGGACCGCTATACCACCTCCAACGCCGTCCACCAGTGCTCCAAGCTCCCCGAAGATCAGTGGGACGGGTTTCTGGACTGGCTCTTCCACTACGAATACGACCTGCTGGGCATCCCGGCCCCGGACGCGGTGATCTACCTGAGCGTGGACCCCGCCGTCTCCCAGGCGCTGCTGAAGAAGCGCTACCAGGGCGACGCCAGCCGCCGGGACATCCACGAGCGCAACCTGGAATACCTCGCCCGCAGCCGCCGCGCCGCCGAATACTGCGCCCGCCGCCTGGGCTGGCAGACGGTCGAATGCGCCCGGAACGGCGAAATGCGGACGGTGGAGGATATCCACCGGGAGGTGCTTGAGAGATTGGATGCAAGGAAACAGGGAGCAGGGAGCAACAGGGAACAGGGAACAGGGAACAACAGGGAACAGGGAACAGGGAACAGGGAACAGGAATAGCCGCTGCCGCGCACACTGTTGGAGCGGTCATTGTCCGCCTGCCCAATACCGAAACAATACGTACTACCCAACGGGCGGCACATCGCAACTCCTGCGTGGCAAGGCTGTTTCAATTCCCAATTCCCAATTCCCAATTCCCAATTTATAAGAACTAATTCCCATGCTATAGAAGGGGGAACATAGCGTGCACTATGACTATCTGATCGTCGGCGCGGGGCTTTATGGGGCGGTGTTTGCCGACGCGGCGCGGCGCGCGGGCAGGACGGCGCTGGTGATCGACAGGCGTCCGAACATCGCGGGCAACGTCTACACGGAGAACGTGGAGGGCATCCACGTCCACCGCTACGGGGCGCACATCTTCCACACCAACGACCGTCGGGTGTGGGAATACGTGAACCGCTTTTCGGAATTCAACCGCTTCACCAACGCCCCGGTGGCGAACTACCGGGGGGAGCTGTACAGCCTGCCCTTCAACATGTACACCTTCAACCGCATGTGGGGCGTCACCACCCCCGCCGAGGCCGAGGCGGAGATCGCGCGGCAGCGCGGGGAGATCACGGGCGAGCCGCGGAACCTGGAGGAGCAGGCCATCTCGCTGGTGGGCCGGGACATCTTCGAGAAGCTGGTGAAGGGCTACACCGAAAAGCAGTGGGGCCGGGACTGTAAGGACCTGCCCGCCTTCATCATCAAGCGGCTGCCGGTGCGGCTGACCTTTGACAACAACTACTTCAACGCCCTGTGGCAGGGCATCCCGATGGGCGGCTACACCCGGATGGTGGAGAACATGCTCAAGGGCACCGAGGTGCGGCTGGGGGTGGACTACCTCGAGGACCGCGAGGCGCTGAACGCCCTGGCCGATACGGTGGTCTACACCGGCCCCATCGACGCCTACTTCGGGTACCGGCTGGGGACGCTGGCCTATCGCTCGGTGCGGTTTGAGACGGAGCTTCTGAACATCCCCAACTTCCAGGGCAACGCCGCCGTCAACTACACCGACCGGGAGACCCCCTGGACCCGCATCATCGAGCACAAGTGGTTCCAGTTCGGCAGGGACGATCAGGGCAGGGACATCCCCGTCACCGTCATCAGCCGGGAGTATTCCTCCGAGTGGAAGCCCGGGGACGAGCCCTACTACCCCGTCAACGACCAGTTAAACGGCGCGCTCTACGCCCGCTACAAGGCCCTGGCCGACCGCGAGAGCAACGTCATATTCGGCGGGCGGCTGGCGGAGTACCGCTACTACGACATGGACCAGGTCATCGCCGCCGCCCTCAACAGGTGCGACGCGGTGTTCGGGAGATAAACGTTGAAAAGCCTTCCTTGATGCGGGAAGGCTTTTTTGTTTGAAGGACTTCAAAAGCGGAGAGGGCGGATGAATTGAGAATGGAGAATGGAAAATGGAGTATGGCGGTACAAATCCTGCGGATTTGTTTGATTGAATATGTGCGTTCAATTCTCTGTTTAGTGGAAATTGACGGGATACAGGGACGATATCTCACTCACGCTTCGCGTGCCGGCTCCCCTGAAAGGGGCGCCAGGGCTGAAAGGTCGTCCCCCATTACCCATTCTTTTTTCATCGCCCCTCCCCGCTATCCGTTACCATTCAGGCTTCAAATTGGGATTTAGGGAGTAGGCAGTAGGGAGTAGGGAGTAGGGGAGAACGGCAGATGAACGGCGTTCTAAAGGAATGAAGAACGTTTTCAATAGAAGTCAGAGGCTGTGCCGTAACTTCCCCTACTCCCTACTGCCTACTCCCTACTCCCTGGATTTGTCGGGCAAAGCCCGACAAATCCCCATTTATCGCCTTGTCTGAATGGTAACCGCTATCCCACGCTTTCATGAAATAATACTGTCTTTACATATAGCTTTTTCTTTAGATATATGATATAATAATATAAGGAGATTAGACATTGCGGGAGGTGGTCGCTGTGCGGCGGCTTTTGGCGCTGTTGGCGGCGCTTTTCATAGGGTGCTCCTTCCCCGCGCTGGCGGAGGCTGTGGAGTATGTGGAGAACGAATGGAACTACGTGGACGGCTCCATGGACGTGTCCGGGGGTATCCCGGAGAACGCCCAGGGCACGCTGGCGTCCATTCGGGACGCGGGCGTGCTGCGGGTGGCGACCAATGCGGACTACCCGCCCCAGGAGTTCATCGACCCCGCCCAAACCGGCCAGGCGCAGTACATCGGCTCGGACATGGAGCTGGCCCGCGCCATCGCCGAGCGCATGGGTGTGACGCTGGAGATCGTCCACATGGATTTCAACCAGGTGCTGGACGCGGTGGCCGAGGGCGACTGCGACCTGGCCATCTCCGGACTGGCCTTCACCCCGGAGCGCTCCGAGCGGGTGGAGCTGTCCAAGGGCTATCACTTCACCGACGCCGGGGACATGTGCGGCTTCGTGGTCCGCGCCGACGAGGTCGGCGACTACCCCGATCTGGCCAGCCTGGCGGGCAAGGACATCGCCGCCCAGGGCAGCTCCCTCCAGGAGACCATCGTCGCCCAGAACGTGAACAACTATCATGAGTTTCGGCGGCTGGGCTCCATCCAGGCCGTGTACGCGGCGGTGGCCGAGGGCAAATCCGACCTGGGCGCGGTGGACCTGGAGACCGTCCAGTCCTACATCGAATCCAATCCCGACTGCGGACTGGCGCTGCTCGACGGCCTGCGCTTTTCTCTGGAGCCCCAGTTCGAGGGCGACCGCATCGCCGCCAAGAAGGGCGAGCTCCAGCTGATGTACTTCGTCAACGGCGTCATCGACCAGCTGCTGGCCACCAACCAGTACCGCCAGTGGTTCGACCAATACGACGCCATCGCAAGGGAAATGGGATATTGATGCGAATTGGGAATTGGGAATGGGGAATGGGGAATGGGGAATGAAGGTTGAAATCCTTCGGATTTCTTTGATAAAAAAGGCTGCGTTCCATCGCGATTTCGTCGATTATCGGGTTGAATCAAAACAAATCCCGAAGGGATTTGGACCGCCATTCCCCATTCCCCATTCCCCATTCTCCATTCCCCATTCCCATTTGATCCCTTCATCACGATTCCTGCCTGTCGCGTTTTACCCAAACCAGGGGGTGTATAGAGCTTGAAGCGCTGGAAGTCCTATCAGGTGACACTGTTCGTGCTGTTCTGCGTGATTCTGAACGTCTGGGGATTGATGCAGGCCGAGCGGTGGCGTCTGCCGCTGTGGCTGGATTCCTTCGGCACGGTGCTGTGCGCCTATGTGGGCGGGCCCGTATGCGGGGCCCTCGTGGGCGTGACCAGCAACGTCATCCACGGCATGAAGGACCACATCTCCTATGCCTACGCGCTGACCAGCATCGCCATGGGCGTCATCGTGGGCGTGGGCGCGCGGAAGCGGATGCTGAACACCGTGTTCGGCACCATGTCCATGGCCTCGATGGTGGCGCTGGCGGCGGTGGTCATCTCCGTGCCGCTGAACGTGCTGCTCAACGGCGGCTATACCGGCAACGTGTGGGGCGACGGCGTCATCGGCTTTTTGCGCGAGCACAACGTACTCCCCATACTGAGCTACACCCTGGGACAGTTCTATATCGACTTCCTGGACAAGGTGCTGACGCTGGTCGCGCTGCACCTGGCGGTGAAGGCCTGGCGCGCCCTGCGCAACAGGAGACACTCCCCCATGGAAAAGACCGTGCTGGCGCTGGCGCTTCTGTGCCTGCTGGTGCCGGCGAACCCCGCCCGGGGCGAGGCGGACGTCGAGTCGGTGGCCTACAACGACTACGTGCAGACCGTCTACTCCTCCGGGAACGGCCTGGACTGCGGCGAGGCCAACGACATCGCCCAGACCAGCGACGGCATCCTGTGGGTGGGCACCTATAACGGCCTCTACCGTTACAACGGCAGCGAATTTCGCCGTCAGGCGCTGAGCCGGGTGAAGAACGTCAACTGCCTGTACGTGGACGACGAGGGCCGCCTGTGGGTGGGCACCAACGACAACGGCCTGTCCATCCTCATCGACGAGGAGCCGGCCAACGTCATTGATGAGAGCTCCGGCCTGCCCTCCAATTCGGTGCGCTCCATCAGCGAATCCACCGACGACTACTATTATATCGGCACCTCCGGCAGCATGGAGGTGCTGACGCTCAACGGCGGGCTCAAGAAGGTCTCCACCCTGTGGGAGATCAGCCACTGCGAAAAGAGCGCCACGGACCAGAGCGGCCACGCGGCGGCGGTGTCCGCGGACGGGCGGCTGTTCCTGCTCAAGCAGGGCCGCATCCAGAGCTCCCTGCGCCGCCCCAGCGAGAGCGAGATCTACAAGAGCTGCGCCTTCGCCCCCGACGGGCGTCTGCTGGCCGCCACCTCCCTGAACCACATCGACACCTTCGACATCTCCGGCGGCAGCTTCGAGAAGGTGGGCGAGCGCAGCTGCGAGGGCCTGACCAGCATCAACGACCTGTACTTCATGCCCAGCGGGGAGATGTTCATCGCCGCGGACAACGGCGTGGGCTACATCGACATCTACAGTCGCTACAACCTCATCAACACCAACGACTTCAACAACTCCATCGACAACATGCTGGTGGACTACCAGGGCAACCTGTGGTTCACCTCCTCCCGCAAGGGCCTGTTCCGCATGGCCCCCTCCTCCTTCAAGGACGTGTACACCGCCACGGGCCTGAGCAGCCGGGTGGCCAACGCCGTGACCCAGTGGCGCAAGAACTACTACTTCGCCACCGACAAGGGCCTGGACGCGGTCAACGAGAACTGCCGCTACCCCATCTACAACATGCTCACGGAGAAGTTCCGGGGCGTGCGCATCCGATGCCTGCTGACGGACTCCCGGCAGAGCCTGTGGATCTGCACCTACGGCCAGGGCGTGTCGGAGGTGGAGCCGGACGGCACCGAGCACGTCTACAACGATGAAAACGGCGCCTTTGGCCCCCGCGCCCGGGTGGTGACGGAGCTGTCCGACGGCACCATCGTGATCGGCGGCAACCTGGGCATCAGCTATATACGCGATCATCAGGTGGTCAAGACCCTGCGGGCCGCCGACGGGCTGGCCAACGCCACCATTCTGTCCCTGATGGAGCTGGCCGACGGCCGCCTGCTGGCGGGCACCGATGGCGGCGGGCTGATCGTGCTGCGGGACGGCGAGATCGAGCGCACCATCCCCCCGGCCGAGGGTCAGCTCAGCTCCGGCGTCGTGATGCGCACCGTGCGCGACCCCAAGTCCGACGGCGCGTTCATCGTCACCAGCAACGGCCTGTGCTACATGGAGCCGGACCTCAGCGTGCGGACGCTGGAGAACTTCCCCTACTTCAACAACTACGCCATCTGGGCCAGGGACGCGGACACCCTGTTCGTGATGGGCAGCGCGGGCATCTTCGTGGTGAGCCGGGACGATGTGTACAACGACGTGCCCGACATGCGCTACGACCTGCTCGACGCCCGACGGGGCCTGAACAGCGCCCTCACCGCCAACGCCTTCAGCTTCTACGACGGCGAAAGCCAGCTCTTCCTGCCCTGCGACCGGGGCGTGTTCATCATCGACACAGAAAACTACGCCTCGGTGATCAACCGCTACCGCATGTCCGTGCCCACCGTGCGGCTGGACAACGAGACCGTCCGCGTGGACCGCGGCGCGCCCATCGAGGTGGCCCGCGACGTCAGCCGCATCGAGCTGCATCCCGAGATATTGAACTACACCATCCAGGAGCCCAACGTGGGCTACATGCTGGAGGGCTTCGACACCGACTGGACCATCATCCCACAGTCCAACCTGGGCGTCATCGTCTACACCAACCTGCCCGCCGGGGACTACCTGCTCCGGCTGGCGGTGTTCGACAACAACAAGACCGACATCCTGGAGGAGCGGGACTTCACCCTCGTCAAGCAGCGGGCCATCTACGACAGCCGGGGCTTCATCGCCTATCTGCTGCTGGTGCCGATGATCGCGGTGGCGTGGTTCACGTGGTTTATCATGCGCCGCCAGCTACAGCGCACCCTGGATCTCCAGGAGCGCGAGCTGAGGATCGCACGGCAGCAGATCCAGATGGGCAACGAGACCGTCATCGCCATCGCCAAGGCCGTGGATGCCAAGGACGAGCGCACCAGCCAGCATTCCCAGCGGGTGTCGGAATACTCGGTGATGATCGCCCGGGAGCTGGGCTTCTCCGAGCAGGAGTGCGAGAACCTGCGCCGCGCCGCGCTGATGCACGACATCGGCAAGATCGGCATCCCGGACAGCATCCTCAACAAGCCCGCCCGCCTCACCGACGAGGAGTACGCCATCATGAAGTCCCACGTCACCCGCGGCGCGGAGATCCTGAAGGACTTCACCCTGATCGACAACGTGGTGGAGGGCGCGCTGCACCACCACGAGCGCTATGACGGGCGGGGCTATCCCTCCGGCATGAAGGGCGAGGAGATCCCCGTGTACGGGCGCATCATCGGCGTGGCCGACGCCTTCGACGCCATGACCGCCAACCGCGTCTACCGAAGGCAGATGGACTTCGGCTACGTGCTGGAGGAGATGCGCAAGGGGCGCGGCACGCAGTTCGATCCGCAGTTCGTGGACATCCTCTTAAAGCTCATCGACGACGGCAAGATCGACCTGAACGCCCTGTATCCCCAGAAGCCCGCCGAACCGGAAACCGCCGCAGGAGGTCAGTCATGAAGCGCGTATACATCATTACCCTGGCGGTCTGCCTGGCGATCCTCGGGGCGTTCGGCTCGGTCTACCGCCCCTGGGCGGAGACGGGCAGGAACGAGACGATAAAGGTGGGCTTCCTCTACGAAAACGACGAGACCACCGCCTATACCCACAACTTCGCCCGCGTCCAGACCGCCCTCAAGAGCGCCTACGGCGACGCGGTGGAGATCCAGACCCTGTCCAACGTCCGGGAGAAGGAGACGAGGGAACCGCTGATCCGGCTCGTCCGGGAGGGCTGCGCCATCATATTCGTCTACAGCTACACCGAGCAGGTGGCCGCGGTGGCCTCGGAGTTCCCCGGCACCCAGTTCTGCCAGATCTCCCGATCCGACACCGAGGGCGTGCCCTACCCCGCCAACTACCACACCTTCAACGCCGAGGCGTGGCAGGCCCGCTACGTCAGCGGCATCGCCGCGGGCATGAAGCTGCGGCAGCTGATCGACGAGGGGACGCTGTCCCGCGACGAGGCGCTGCTGGGCTTTGTGGGCAGCTATCCCGTGCCCGAGGTCCATTCGGCCTGCGCGGCCTTCCTGCTGGGGGCGCGGTCCGTGGCCCCCGAGGCGAAGCTGCTGCTGGACTATACCCACAGCTGGTGCAGCTACAGGCAGGAGAAGGCCGTGGCCGAGGCGCTGATCGAGGCGGGCTGCGTCATACTTTCCCAGCACACCCCCACCCTGGGACCCGCCGACGCCTGCGAGGCCGCGGCCCAGCAGCGCAGGACCGTCTATCACATCGGCCAGGATATGAGCATGCTGGACATCGCCCCCACCGCGGCGCTCACCAGCGTCCGGGTGAACTGGTCCGGCTACGTGCTGGGCGCGGTGGACGCCGTGAAGCACCGCCGCCTTATCGAGAGCGCCGTCAGCGGCCACATCCACGGCAGCGACGTCAGCGGCGGGTTTGCCGAGGGCTGGCTGGAGCTGATGGACCTGAGCCACCAGAACGCCGCCCCCGGCACCCTCGAGGCGCTGGAGAAGGCCGTCGCCGCGCTCAAAAAGGGCAGCGTGGACGTGTTCAAGGGACCCTATACCGGCGTCAATCCCGCGAACGCCGACGACACCGTCGACCTGAGCGCCGGCTACACCGAAAACGCCAAATCCTCCTATCCCGGCTTCCGCTGGCTCATCGACGGGATGAGCGTGCTCGGAAACGGGGAATGACCGCAAACAACAGCGGGGTCCGAACGGACCCCGCTGTTGTTCATAGTTGCTCAGTCGTGGTGTGATGAACAGACATTTGACATTATAATTAGGAATTGGGAATTAGGAATTAGGAATTGAAATAGCTTGGCTGCGTAGGGGCGGCAATGCGCCGCCCGCCGGGCTGTTTAGGTATGGGGCAGGCGGCCGCCCCTCCAGTGTGCGCGGCAGCCACTATTTATTCCTAATTCCTAATTCCTAATTCCTCATTATCTCCGTCAAATCCCTGTTTGTCACATTGGCTGAATGGTGACGTTACGTTTTTTCAATAGTATCTATTCAGTTCTGCTGTGATAAGTGGAGATTGTCCGAGGCAACGGGGAACGACCTCTCAGTCACCGACTTCGTCGGCGACAGCTCCCCTGAAA
>CADCAS010000024.1:0-8323 GCA_902799465.1 uncultured Eubacteriales bacterium | reverse complement strand
GGCTCCCCTTCCAGGGGAGCTGTCAGCCGTTAGGCTGACTGAGAGGTCGTCCCCCGCAGCCTGCCAAGTCTCTGTTTGTCGCAGAACTGAACAGTTACTTTCAATAAAAAGAAATCCGAAGGATTTCCACATCCATTCCCAATTCCCAATTCCCAATTCCCAATTATAATAAATGCGATCAGCCCGTTGTCGCGCCCCTCAGCCCCACAGTCTCTCCGGGTACACGCCCCGGCGCTTCATGTCGGAGATGGCCTCGCGGACGGCGGCGATGTCCTCGCGGTAGGTCATGCCGTACCAGCGCTCGTCGGTGGGCAGCACCCGCACCCGGCAGGTCCCGTCGGCGATGCCGGCCTTGGGGACGTAGGGCAGATAATATTCGGCCTTCATGGGGTTGGCGGGAACGGTGTCCCGCAGGAAGGCGTCGAAGCCCGCCCGGAAGGCGGGGACGATGCCCGGCCGGAAGGCCCACAGGTTCATGGACACCGGGGTCCCGGCGGGGATGGTCTGCCAGGTCGCGCCGTCGTCCTCGGTCCAGGCCGCGCCGCCCGCGCGGGGCTCGATGCGCAGCCGCTCCTCGATGGCGGAGAGATACCCCGCCCCGTCGGTGGCACAGACGCCCCGGGACACGGAGCCGTTCTCCGTCAGCGTGTTCTCGATGCGATAGCCCACCATGGCGTGCTCGTCCGGGTCGCCAGGAGTGTTCAGGAAGTCCGCCGCGGCCATGAACGCGCCCCGGCCATAGAAGTCGTCGGCATTGATGACGGCGAAGGGGCCCTCCACCTGATCCAGCGCGCACAGCACCGCGTGGGCCGTGCCCCAGGGCTTCAACCGCCCCTCGGGGATCGTGAAGCCCGCCGGGAGCCGGTCCAGGGTCTGATAGGCGTAGGACAGCTCCACCTTCCGGGCGATGCGGTCGCCGATGGCCGCGCGGAAGTCCGCCTCCATCTCCGGCTTGATGACGCACACCACCTTCCCGAACCCGGCGCGCGCCGCGTCGAAGATGGAGAAGTCGATGATGATGTGCCCCGCGTCGTCCACGGGCGTGATCTGCTTGTTGCCTCCGAAGCGGCTGCCCATGCCCGCCGCCATGATGATGAGTGTGGGTTTGCTCATACGGTTGACCTTCTTATCGTTATTTCCTGTCGAAGAACGGCGATTTTCCCGCCGCGGCCAGGGCGACGGCCATGACCATGTGCACGTCCTCGCCCAGCAGGTTGAGGGACATGGCGGCGCGGCCCGCGGAGAACAGCACCCGGTTGTCCACGCGGCAGTCGGCGGCCACGCTCACCGCGGAGCCGATGGCGATGCCCAGGTCCATCGGGTCGTACACGCAGACGCCGCCCTTTTCGGCGCAGTCAGCGCAGTCCTCAAAGTGACAGTGCCGACAGCCCGCGTTCAGCCCCCGCTGGCCCTCCCGGGCGCCCAGCAGCACCAGCGCGCCCGCGGCACGGACGTTCTTCGCGTCCCGCAGGAAGAACTTGTAGCCCAGCGGCTCGGACAGCCGCTCCAGCTCGTCGGCTACACGGTCCTTGTCCTCGCCGGTGAGCACCATCGTCGCGATGTGGTCGATGCCCTTGGCCTTCGGTGCGGTCCGCGCCGCCGCGCACATCCGCCGCGCCGCGTCCAGCACGGCGTCCCGCTCGAGGTCGGTGGATTCGTAGATCATGCTGTGATTCCTCCTCGTGGGTTCATGGGATCTGCGCCTATTCGTCGTCAAATATGCGCTCGGCAGCGGCCAGATCGTCGGGATTGTCGATCTCGTACCAGCGGCCCTCCAGGGGACAGGCGTGGAAGGCCTGCTCGGCGAGGATGCCGTCCAGCGCCACCTCGCTCCACAGGTTTTTCTCGCCCCGTTCGATGTATTCGGCGCACTTGTCGAAGAAGGCGTTCCCGGCCTCCTGCGAGAAGCGGTAGACGTCGATGGACGCGCCCAGCGCCGCGTCGGCGGGGATGTCCTTGGCGATGTGGGTCAGGCGGCCGTCCGTCTCCACCACCTTCATGGACTCCGGCAGGTAGAAGCCGATGTCGGTGACGATGGCGTTGGGGTGTTCGTCCTCCAGCAGCGCCTTGATGACCGCGCTGTCCATGAACACGTCGCCGTTCATCATCAGAAAGTCGTCCCCCGCCACGGCCTCGCGGCCCAGCAGGGCGGAATACATGTTGTTGGTGGTCTCGAAGTCCGGGTTCTTGACGACGTTCACGTCCCGGAAGCGGTCGTGCACCGCGGCCTCCAGCATGTTGGCCCGGTAGCCCGAGATCACCGTGATGTCCGTGACGCCGCAGTCGTACAGGTTTTCCAGCTGCTTGAGCAGTATGGGCTTGCCGTTGACGGGAACCAGCGCCTTGGGTATGTCGTCCGTCATCGGCGCGAGGCGGGAGCCGAAGCCCGCCGCCAGGATCAGTGCTTTCATGGTCGTATGTCCTCCAATGGACGGCGCGCTTGAGCATCCGCGCCCCGTCAAATACCATTCTACCACATTTGTGGGTGAATGGCACATAGTTTACACGATATTTATTTAGGGAGTAGGCAGTAGGGAGTAGGCAGTAGGGAGTAGGGGGAGAACGGCAGATCAATAGTGCTTCTTTTGAAAGGAAGGACTTTAAGCTGCGTCGGGGAACGACCCGTCAGTCACGGTCCGCAGGGCGTATCTGAAACCTCCGATTTTACCAGACCGACTATTGCTATTACAGCTCGCAGGGAGAGCAAGTGACTTACACGCACATTAAAAAACGCCACTTTGAGCGATCCGCTCCAATCGAAGTGCAGACCTCTGCCGTTCTCCCCTACTCCCTACTGCCTACTCCCTAAATGCCTAATGCCTTTTTAAGCTCCCCCATCATCTCCGGGGTGACGGCGGTGATGGCGGAGAAGTAGAGGTTTTCGGCGGGCTCGAGGGTCTCTCGGGCGAGGTCGTCCTGGCCGTCCTCGTGGTAGAGGCGGGCGAGGTTGTACATGGTGGTGATCTGCCGGGGCTTGATCTTGTGGGCCTTGGCGTAGTATTCCTTGGCCTTCTCGCGGTCCGGGGCGGGGTCGTCGGCGAACTTGGCGCGCGCCTCGCAGAGCATGCCCATGTTGTCGAGTATGCCGGGGTCCTCGTCGTCGTAGTCCATGGCCTCGGCGTTGAAGGCCTCGGCCTCGGCGAAGTCGCCGGTCTTCTCCGCCTGCTCCACCAGATACATGCCCAGCGTGTTGTAGAGGGCCGCGGGCTTCTTGATCTGGGCGGCGCGCTTGGCGGTGGCGATGGCGTCCTCCAGCCGTCCCAGCCGCCACAGGCACACGGAGTAGTTCAGCCGCAGGTCGAACCAGTCGGCCTCCTTCATGGCCTTGTCCAGCCGGGTCTGCTCCATCCGGCGCATGGCCTCCTCGAACCGGCCCAGCCGCACCAGCAGTATGGCGTAGCCCAGCTGGATGTTGGGCGGCAGGCGGCTCTGGCTCAGGGCGGACTCGTAGTCCGCCAGGACCTCCTTGTACTTGGCCGCGGCCTCCTCAGGCTTGCCGCTGCTGGCCAGCTCATTGGCCGCGATATGGGCCCGATAGGCCTTCTGTCCGGTGACCTGCGCTTTCACGCCGCTTATCAATCCCATCTATCTGTCCTCCAGCTTCCCGCGCAGCCGCGCCGCGCGCTTGTCGATCTGTTCCGGGTCCGCGCCGTACCGGCGGGCCTGCTCCGCGTATTCCAGCGCCTGCCGGTAGTCTCTGACTTTATGCTCGTATAGCTTTGCCAGCGCCACGCAGGCCTCCGCGGGCATCTGCCGCCGTTGGAGCATCTGCGTGAGCACGCGGATCGCGCCGTCCACGTCTCCGGACCGGCGCAGCAGGTGGTACTGCCGCCAGTTGGCCTGGCCCGCCACCCGCTCCCCCACCAGCGCCTGGAGCGTGCCCCGGGGCCGGGGCAGGGCGGCGATGTGATAGAGCTCCCGGGCGGGCTTCCACTCCCCCTGCCTTTCCAGGCTCCTGCCCATGCTGAACAGGTCGCGCTGGTCGGTGAGCCGCTCTGGCCGGGCGTTGACGGCGCAGAGTCGTATCAGCAGCGTCACCAGCGTGGCGATGTCCTGCCGGTTGTGGTCGATGATGTCGGTGAGCAGGGACTCGTCCCTGGTTTTGAGAAACTCGAAGTATCGCCCCGGCACCTCGCTGCCCGGCAGGTCTCCGTGGCGCTCCAGGCCCAGGATCTCCGTCTCGATGTTGGCCAGACGGCAGCTCCCCAGCCGCAGCTTCCACGCCCGGCGGGCGGGATAGAGCAGATCCAGGTCGTCCAGATCCCGCCAGCGGTGGCGCATGCGGCACATGGTAAACCGGGATTCCAGCAGCGGCATGTCGAAGTTTCTGCCGTTGAAGGTGCACACATGGTCGAAGCCCTCCATCCGGTCCGCCAGGCGGTGGATCAGTTCGGGCTCGTCGGCGTACTCCCGCATCAGGTACTGCTCCACCACGAAGCCGTCCCCGTCGCAGTAGCCCGCCCCCACCAGAAAGGCCACCGTGCCCGCGCCGCCGGACAGGCCCGTGGTCTCGGTGTCCATGAACAGGCACCTCCGGGGGTCGAAGCGGCCCGCCGTCCAGCCCATGCGCCGAAGTCCCACCGGGTCCAGCGCGTCGATGGCGGGGTCCAGCGGCAGACGGCTCGATTTCACCAGCACCCCCGCGGACCGCTTCGGCGGCGGCGCGGCCTGCCCCGAGGCCGCCTTCATGGCGTTCAACCGCGCCCTCAGTCCCGAAGCCATCGCGCACACACCCCCTTTATGGTATCATTATAATGCGGGGAGGATAGCTTGTCAATTGGATGGGATAAGAGGAAAGTGGGAGGGTTATTTTCATTCTGGGCGATGGAGCGGGATCAGGAAAAAGGCAACAGGGATCCAGGGAAAAGGCAACAGGGATCCAGGGAAAAGGCAACAGGGAAAAGGGAAAAGGGAAAAGGGGAACGGCTGCCGCGCGTTGTAGAGGCGGCAGCTTTGGCCGCACGTCTTATACCGAAACTATACGCACTGCCTGGCGGCGCCGCCCTAAGCAACCGGGCTATTCCTTTTCCCTTTTCCCTTCTCAAAGTCCGCCACATTCCAATCTGCGGTACAGCGAAGGGCAGAGACTTCCCTCATAACAAAAACTTCACCTTCTCCAGCCCTTTACAAACCCCCTCGGATGTGCTATAATGACTCTCGTCGTCAAGACATGGGGCATTAGCTCAGTTGGCTAGAGCGCTACACTGGCAGTGTAGAGGTCACGAGTTCGAGTCTCGTATGCTCCACTTCAGCCGGATCGCGTCGCGGTTCGGTTTTTTCGTGCGGCTTCCTTTTTATGTAAGATATTAACGCTTTAACCCTTGCGCAACAGACCTGTTTGGGTGTATAATAAATTGCTGTATTTAATTGAGGATTACAAATCCAATATCAACCAGGAAGGATGGGATTCACATGCAGAAGTATGTATACCTGTTCAGCGAGGGCAACGCCTCCATGCGCAACCTGCTGGGCGGCAAGGGCGCGAACCTGGCCGAGATGACGGCGCTGGGCATGCCCGTGCCCCAGGGCTTCACCGTCACCACCGAGGCCTGCACCCGTTACTATGAGGACGGCAGGTCTATCGGCGCGGACATCCAGGCCCAGATCGACGAGGCGCTCGCGACCATCGAGAAGATCAACGAGAAGAAGTTCGGCGACACCAAGAACCCGCTGCTGGTGTCCGTGCGCTCCGGCGCCCGGGCGTCCATGCCCGGCATGATGGACACGATCCTGAACCTGGGCATCAACGACGAGGTGGCCGCGGGCCTGATCGCCGGCAACCCCGATCCCAAGTTCGAGCGGTTCGTGTATGACTCCTATCGCCGCTTCATCCAGATGTTCTCCGACGTGGTCATGGAGATCCCCAAGAAGACCTTCGAGGTCATCATCGACGAGGTCAAGGAGAAGAAGGGCGTCACCAACGACATCGACCTGGACGTGGACGACATGAAGGAGCTCGTCGCCCGCTTCAAGGCGTACTACAAGGAGCAGAAGGGCGAGGACTTCCCCTCTGACCCCAAGACCCAGATGATGGAGGCCGTGAAGGCCGTGTTCCGCTCCTGGGACAACCCCCGCGCCAACGTGTATCGCCGCATGAACGACATCCCCTATTCCTGGGGCACCGCCGTCAACGTCATGCCCATGGTGTTCGGCAACCTGAACAACCGCTCCGGCACCGGCGTGGCCTTCACCCGCAACCCCGCCACCGGCGAGAAGAAGCTGTTCGGCGAGTATCTGATCAACGCCCAGGGCGAGGACGTCGTGGCCGGCATCCGCACCCCCAACAAGATCGATCAGCTCAAGGACGACATGCCCGAGGTCTATGAGCAGTTCAAGACCATCGCCACCAACCTTGAGAACCACTACAAGGACATGCAGGACATGGAGTACACCATCGAGAATGGCAAGCTCTACATGCTCCAGACCCGCAACGGCAAGCGCACCGCCGCCGCCGCCCTGAAGATCGCCGTCGACCTGGTGGACGAGGGCATGATCACCGAGCGCGAGGCCGTGATGCGCGTGGAGCCCAAGCAGCTGGACAGCCTGCTCCATCCCATGTTCGACCCCAAGGCCCTCAAGAAGGCCACTCCCATCGGCGAAGGCCTGGCGGCCTCTCCCGGCGCGGCCTGCGGCCAGGTGGTGTTCTCCGCTGAGGACGCCAAGCGCTGGGCCGAGCACGGCCATCGCGTGGTGCTGGTGCGCCTGGAGACCAGCCCCGAGGACATCGAGGGCATGGTGGCCTCCCAGGGCATCCTGACCGTGCGCGGCGGCATGACCAGCCACGCGGCCGTCGTGGCCCGCGGCATGGGCACCTGCTGCGTCTCCGGCTGCTCCGACATCAAGATGCACGATGACAAGACCTTCGACCTGGGCGGCCGCACCTTCCACGAGGGCGACTGGATCTCCGTGGACGGCTCCACCGGCAAGATCTACGGCGAGGCCATCCCCACCGCCGAGGCCACCATCTCCGGCGACTTCGGCCGCTTCATGGCGTGGGCCGACGGCGTGCGCAAGCTGCGCGTCCGCACCAACGCCGACAATCCCCGCGACGCCATGCAGGCCGTGAAGTTCGGCGCTGAGGGCATCGGCCTGTGCCGCACTGAGCACATGTTCTTCGAGGGCGACCGCATCAAGGCCATGCGCGAGATGATCGTGGCCGAGGACGTGGAGAGCCGCAAGAAGGCCCTGGCCAAGGTCAAGCCCTATCAGCAGGGCGACTTCGAGGCCATGTACGAGGTCCTGCAGGGCCGTCCCATGACCGTCCGCTACCTCGATCCGCCGCTCCACGAGTTCGTCCCCACCAAGGAGGAGGACATCCAGGAGCTGGCCCGCGAGATGAACCTCGACGTGGAGCACCTCAAGCAGACCATCTCCGGGCTGCATGAGTTCAACCCCATGATGGGCCACCGCGGCTGCCGTCTGGCCGTCACCTATCCCGAGATCGCCGAGATGCAGACCGAGGCCGTCATCTCCGCCGCCATCAACGTCAACCGCAAGCATCCCGAGTACAACATCGTGCCCGAGATCATGATCCCGCTGGTCGGCGAGGTCAAGGAGCTCAAGTTCGTCAAGGACGTGGTGGTCTCCACCGCTGACCGGCTCATCAAGGAGGCCGGCGTGGACATGAAGTACCACGTGGGCACCATGATCGAGATCCCCCGCGCCGCCGTCACCGCCGGCGACATCGCCAAGGAGGCCGAGTTCTTCTCCTTCGGCACCAACGACCTGACCCAGATGACCTTCGGCTTCTCCCGCGACGACGCCGCCAAGTTCCTGGGCGCTTACTACGAGCATAAGATCTACGAGTTCGATCCCTTCGCCAAGCTGGACCAGACCGGCGTGGGCGCGCTGGTGAAGATGGCCGCCGAGTCCGGCCGCGCCACCCGCCCCGACATCCACCTGGGCATCTGCGGCGAGCACGGCGGCGATCCCTCGTCCATCGATTTCTGCCACCGCATCGGACTGGACTACGTGTCCTGCTCCCCCTTCCGCGTGCCGATCGCCCGCCTCGCCGCCGCGCAGGCCGCGATCACCAACGGCTGATCACACCGATAACCCCCTCACGCCCCGCCTCCCGGCGGGGCGTGATTTTCGTATTGAGGTCATGACGTTTCAGTCCTGAAGCTATGGAGGAATAGGGAAAAGGGAACAGGCAAAAGGGAAAAGGAATTGTCCGATCCAGCTGGGACGGTGCACCGCCGCCCCAACAATGTACGCGGCAGCCATTCCGGCCCTGTTCAAAGATTTCTGTAAACGACGAAACTGCGGTAGCCCAAAGATTCCTGGAGCCAGAGGGCGTAACCCAATTGTGATACCTGCCGAG
>CADCAS010000023.1:7033-38546 GCA_902799465.1 uncultured Eubacteriales bacterium | reverse complement strand
TAATACTTGAATCCATGTTACGATGTAGCGCCGTATACCTGACCGGTACGTACGGTGCAATGGGAGGGGCGAGGGCTATGGCCCTCCCTCTACCCTATTTGTCAAATGCAGCGCTACTCCCTCGTGACAATGTAAATTATCATAATATTCATTGCATATTTGCGCCCGCCGTGTTAAAATAATTAAGAAGGGCATGTTGAAGTTCCATCGTGTCTGTACTTTCATGATCCACATGAAATGAAGGAGGTAAGCAGTATGCAATATTCCCGCGAAGTTGAGGAAATGGTATGCGTCGCCAAGGGTCCTCATCATGGTCCCGCGCCCATACCCGAGGAGGGCAAGTGGATACAGGCCAAGGAGATCAAGGACATCTCCGGCTACACCCACGGCATCGGCTGGTGCGCGCCGCAGCAGGGCACCTGTAAGCTGAGCCTGAACGTGAAGGACGGCGTCATCGAGGAGGCCCTGGTGGAGACCATCGGCTGTTCCGGCATGACCCATTCCGCCGCCATGGCCGCCGAGATCCTGCCCGGCAAGACCATCCTCGAGGCGCTGAACACCGACCTGGTGTGCGACGCCATCAACACCGCCATGCGCGAGCTGTTCTTGCAGATCGTCTATGGCCGCACCCAGTCCGCTTTCTCTGACGACGGTCTGCGCATCGGCGCGGGTCTGGAGGACCTGGGCAAGGGCCTTCGGTCCATGGTCGGCACCATGTACGGCACCAAGGCCAAGGGCGTGCGCTATCTGGAGATGACCGAGGGCTACGTCGTGAAGATCGCTCTGGACAAGGACGATCAGGTGTGCGGCTATCAGTTCCTGTCCCTGGGCAAGATGATGGACGCCATCAAGGGCGGCATGAGCCCCAACGAAGCCTATGAGAAGAACATCGGCACCTACGGTCGCTTCAAGGCCGAGGACGGCGCGGTCAAGTGGATCGACCCGCGTAAAGAGTAAGCAGGAGGTGCGCAAGAATGGCTCTGTTTGAGAATTATGAAGGTCGTATGCCCCAGATCCAGCCCGTGCTGGACAAGTATGGCTTCAAGGATTTTGAAGATGTGAAGGCTTTCAACAACGCCAAGGGCGTTGACGCCTACAAGATCGTCGAGAGCACCCAGCCCATCTGCTTCGAGAACGCCAAGTGGGCCTATGAGCTCGGCGCGGCCATCGCCATGAAGGAGGGCGTCAAGTCCGCCGCCGAGGCCGCCCGCTGCATCGGCGTGGGCCTGCAGGCCTTCTGCATCCCCGGCTCCGTCGCGGACCAGCGCCAGGTCGGCATCGGCCACGGCAATCTGGGCGCGCGCCTGCTGGAGGAGGAGACCGAGTGTTTCGCCTTCCTGGCCGGCCATGAGTCCTTCGCCGCCGCCGAGGGCGCCATCAAGATCGCCCTGAACGCCAACAAGGTCCGCACCAAGCCCCTGCGCGTCATCCTGAACGGCCTGGGCAAGGACGCCGCCATGATCATCTCCCGCATCAACGGCTTCACCTATGTGCAGACCAAGTACGACTACCTGTCCGCCGACGTCAAGGAGGACCACGCGCTGACCGTCGTCTCCAAGACCGCCTATTCCACCGGCGACCGCGCCAAGGTCAACTGCTACGGCGCGGACGATGTGCGCGAGGGCGTGGCCATCATGTGGCATGAGAACGCCGACGTGTCCATCACCGGCTCCGGCGGCGGCACCGGCCGCACCCTGCATCCCGACAACATGGCCGCCGGCCCCGCCTCCTACGGCATGACCGACACCATGGGCCGCATGCACTCCGACGCTCAGTTTGCCGGCTCCTCCTCCGTGCCTGCGCACGTGGAGATGATGGGCTTCCTGGGCATGGGCAACAACCCCATGGTCGGCGCGACTGTCGCCGTGGCCGTGGCGGTTGAGGAAGCTATGAAGAAGTAATACATTAAGACCATATCGACATGAATGCCGGTGGAGCGGGTTCAACCCGCTCCACCGGCATTGTTGATGATGGAGAGTATCTGTTTTTTGTACTCGAGAAAGGACACACTCAGGTTGAAATCCTCGGCGCGGGGCCGGGGCTCGCGTATGACCAGCTCATGGCCCAGCGTGCCGGGCCTGCCGGTGAGCAGGCAGACCCGGTCGGACAGCAGCACGGCCTCGTCCACGTCGTGGGTGATGAAGCAGGTGGTCAGGTGGATGCGCTCCATCACCTCCAGATACCAGCGATGGACGCTCCGGCGGGTCAGCGGATCCAGCGCGGAGAACGGCTCGTCCAGCAGCGCCACGTTCTGGGAGAAAAGCCAGGTCCTTAAAAACGCGGCGCGCTGGCGCATGCCGCCGGAGAGCTGGGCCGGGTACTGCTTTTCCGTCCCGGCCAGCCCGAATTCCTCGAAGAACTCCCGCGCCCTGGCCCGGGCCTCCTGCTTGTTCACGCCTTTGAGCAGCAGCGGCAGCGCCACGTTGTCCTCGATGGTCCGAAAGGGCAGCAGCAGGTCCTTCTGCATCATGTAGCTGACCTGGCCGGGCTTGCCGGTCACGTCCACGCCGTCGATGAGCACCCGGCCCGTGTCGGGCTTCAGCAGCCCCGCGATGATGTTGAACAGCGTGGTCTTGCCGCCGCCGCTGACGCCCAGCAGGCACACCAGCTCGCCCTGGCGCACCGTGAGGTTGATGTCACGCAATATGGGCCTGCCGTCGAAGGACTTCGATACGCCCTGTATCTCCAGCTTTTCCATTACGGCAGAAAGTCGTTGGTGAAGCCCGCCGCGGGATCGAGGGCGCCCTCCACAAGGCCGTATTCGTTGAGCCAGCTGTAGAACGCCTCCCAGCGGGCGGGGTCCATGACGCCCCAGCGCTCGGCGTCGGCGATGTAGGCGGCGGACAGGTATTCCTGGCTGGCGTAGATCAGGTCCTTGCTGTCTTTAAGCTCGGGCACGGCCTCCATCAGGATGTCCGCGGCCTCCTGGGGATGCTCGGCGGCGTAGGTATAGCCCTTGGCCATGGCCTCGACGAACGCCTTCGCGGTCTCGGGCTGCTCGGCCAGGAAGCTGTCGCTGCCGATGATCACAGGGGTGTAGTAGTCGAAGACGGGGTCGATGTCCGCGAAGGCGAAGTAGTCGATGTCCAGCCCCGCCTGCTCGCAGGCGACGCCGGCCCAGCCGTAGAAGATCCAGATGGAGTCCACGGACTTGCTCTCCAGCGCGGAGACCTCGTCGGTGACGGTGGAGGGGATCAGCGTGACCTTGGAGAAGTCGCCGCCGTCGGCCTCCACCACCTGGCGCACGGTGGCCTGCTCCACGGGCCACTCCCAGGTGGCGTAGCTGTGGCCTTCCATGCCCTTCGGCCGGTCCATGCCCTCGCCCTTGCGGGACACGATGCCCGAGGTGTTGTGCTGAACCACCGCGGCCACGGCGGTGATGGGCAGGGGGGTGTCGCCGGAGAGCGCGTCGGCCATGGTGTCCTGGAAGGAGACGCCGAACTGCGCCTGGCCCGAGGCCACCAGCACCTCCGCGCCGTCATCCGGGGGCTGCACCACGGTAACGTCCAGCCCGGCCTCGTCAAAGTAGCCCTTGGCGATGGCGGTGTAGACGCCGGTGTGGTTGGTGTTGGGGGTCCAGTCGAGCACAAAGGTGATGGGCGCGTTCTCCGCCAGGGCCGCGCCGCACAGCGCCAGGACCAGCAGGCAGACCGCCAGAATCCTTCCGAATTGCTTCATTCGTCATTCCTTCCTTTCCTCTGTCGAAGGGGTGATAAAGCGATAGGGCATGCAGACGCGCTCCGCCGCGTCCACCAGCCGCATCAGTATCAGCGACAGCGCCGAGATCAGCAAAATCACGGCAAACATCTTGTCGAAGGCGAAGGCCTTCTTCACACGGGTCATGTAGACGCCCAGGCCGCCGAAGCCGCCCAGCCACTCGCTGATCACCGCGCCCACCACGGAGTAGGCCGCGGCGATGCGCAGCCCCGAGAAGAACTGGGGCAGCGCCGAGGGCGCCTTGAGGTATCTGAATATCTTCCATCGGCCCGCGCCCATGGACTTGAGCAGCGCGATGGCGTCCCGGTCGGCGCTGCGAAAGCCTTCCAGCACGCCCACCGTCACCGGGAAGAAGGTGGCCAGCACCACGAGGATGATCTTGGGCGTCATCTCGTAGCCGAACCACAGCACCAGCAGCGGCGCGATGGCCACCGAGGGGATGGTCTGGGTCATGACCAGAATGGGGTAGACCGCCCTGTACAGCAGCTCAAAGCTGTCCATCAGCGCGGCGAAGGCCACGCCGATCACCACGCCCACCACCAGTCCGATGGCGGCCTCCTTCAGGGTGATGACGCTGTGCTGCCACAGCAGCGCCCGCTCCCGCCACAGCGCCCGGACCACGTCCAGCGGCGAGGGCAGCATGTAGGCCGGCACCAGCCCGGACACGCACAGCGCCTGCCAGAAGACCAGCAGAAGCGCCACGGCGCACAGCGCGGGCAGCATTGAGCGGACATCAATCCTGATGATGCTTCGTGACCTTTTCATCGATGGTCAGGATCTCCCCCTCCGGCTCGTAGACCACCTTGATGTAGGCGGAAACCTTGGGCGCGCCGCAGCGGATGGCCACGTGCTGGCACTCCTTCACGATGTCCATCAGCTGGTCGTAGTCGTCGCCCTCGATGGTGGTCTCAAAGGGCCCCACATAGCAGTGCAGTCCGGTGCTCTTGATGTAGGCGATCACCTCGTCTACGACGCGCACCAGCTCCTCATTGTCCTTCGACGCCGGCAGCGTCTGGATGGCAACACTCGCTCTCATGACTCTTTCCTCCCGTTTCTCTCATTTTTAGACACACAGAGGGACGCAAAAACCCCGGCTGAACGGAATCAGCCGGGGCGAAAGCACACATTGGCGCGGCCGACGGGCTGAAACCCGCCGCGCGTCAAACGACGTTCCCTACGCTGGCATGATCCAGATCAGGTCAAAAGGTCACGGATATGATCCGTCTCTCAGCCCGTCACCACGGACTCCCTCTGTCACAAACCAGTATATACCGTTCCCTTATCGCTGTCAAGAATCATTTTGATAAATATTGTGATGGCGGTGTTATGAGCGCTATAGCTTAGCGCGCTACTCCCTCAGTCACGCTTCGCGTGCCAGCTCCCTCAGGGAGGGAGCCTCTTGGGGTCGATTGCGTCTTAAAGGCTCCCTCTTTGAGGGAGCTGGCTGGCCGCAGGCCAGACTGAGGGAGTCCATCACGGGAAACGCTGTGAGCTGTAGCTTATGGTTCGTTGCCACGTCATCAGCGGTGTCTGTGACGGCCCTCATCACACAGGCATCTTCTTTTTCAAACGCCGGGTCCGCGCGGCGGCCTCGGTATCGTCGTCCTCCACATAGCCGTCATAGGGCGCTTCGGGGTCGGTGTAGCGCTTCGTGAAGGGCTTGCAGATCTCCGTCCGGTGCGCGAAGGCGAAATCCAGGTCGTCCGTCCAGCCGGTGTGCCCGGTGATCACGGCGATGCGCCGGTTTCGGGCGCGGATATTCGACTCCAGCTTTTCCAGGGACTGAACGGACAGTCGGTTGTCCTCGGCCAGCGTGCTGATGAAGCTGTAGCCGCCATCCGCGCCGAACCAGATCGTGTCCCCGGTAAACAGGTATTCGTCGTCGATCAGGTAGACCATGTGGCCCCAGGTGTGCCCGGGCACCAGCAGGCACTCGACCTTGATGCCGTCGATGGTGAACACGTCGCCGTCCTTCAGCAGCACCCGCTCGTTCTCCATCTTCACCATGGGCAGCCTGTACAGCCCGTGGATCACCCTTCTGCGCTTCTCCCCGGTCAGGTAGCGGTTCTCGATCTCGCCGATGTAGACGGTGGCGTCTTTGAACAGACGCTCGCTGTCCGGCTCCAGCGCGCCGACGTGGTCGGTGTCCTGGTGGGTGATGAGGATGTGCTTGATGGAGGCAGGGTCGATGTCCAGCCAGCCCATCTTCTCCTTCAATCGCGCGTAGTTGTAGCCCGCGTCGATCATGAGGGTCGCGCCGTTCTTCGTGTAGAAGAAGATGTTCGCCACCCACTCCCGCACGCAGGCGACGCGATCGTCGACGCGCCCGGTGTTCAGGGGCTTGAAGATGGCCCTGCCCTTGAACATTGCGCTCATGGATTTCTTCTGGTGCTCGGAATCCTTTCTGGCCATGTCTGTTCTCTCCTTATTCTCTCGACGGAGCGGTGATTCACGTCACATCGCCCTTGAACCGTCCTCAGATGCTCCTGCTGCGGGTCCATCCGTCGCCCGCGTCGGTGTCGTGGCGCACAAAGCGGAAATCGCAGAGATCGCCGCCCTGGCAGAGCGTTTGGGTGCGTATGAAGTCCGTGTAGGGAAGATTACCATAGTTGATGATATCCGCATGGCAGCACATCGCCCCCAGCTTAAGCAGCCCGCGCCTTCCGAGGATCTCCGCGTAGATGCAGGCGTTGCACTCGAAGTGAAACTCCCGCTTCGGGTCGTCCCGGTGCCAGGTGTAGCGCCAGCCGAAGCCAGAGCCCTTCTTGAATCCGAAGGGGACGAGCCGCTTCATCAGTGGCAGGAAGAAGCGCCGCCGCGCCAGCCGCTGCATGGGGGAGGGGTCGAGGAATATCCACATCTCCTCCGACACGATCCTGTACGCCTCCGCCTCCGTCCGCCCGCGCGCCTGAAGCACCTCGTACAGGGCGATGGAGGTGAGGATCTGCGCCATGTGGCTGTAGTTGCCCTGATCGCAGTAGCGCTTCTCCTCCAAAATGAGCGCCTCGATCCGGCTGTAGACATCGCGGCGCACATCCTCCGGCAGCGTGGGAAAGTAATTCCGATAGCGGCTGATGGCCACCAGCCTTTCTGCGGTATACGGTTTCATGGGACATCCCCCTCATTGCTGACAGTTCGCTGTCTCTTGCTTAATTATAGCCATCGAGCCGCGGTTTGCAAGTGTTGTTCGTTAAAACTAACGTTGTAGAGGGGGATTATGATGAGATGTGGGGGAGATGAGGGAAAAGGGAACAGGGAACAGGGAACAGGGAACAGGAATGGCCGCTGCCGCGCATAACTCAAAGGCGACTAAGCTATTCCTGTTCCCTGTTCCCTGCTCCCTGTTCCCTTAACTATAGTAGAGCGTCACACCCTCACAGTTTATATCCGCAGATCATAAACATGGGCGTAGACGCGAGGTTGACCTTTTCCTGATGGGACCACACCCGCTCCCATACGTGGGGGTCGGCCTCCACGGACAGGCCGAGGCCCAGCAGCGTCTCGATATCCCAGTCGGGGCGCAGGGCGCTGGACAGCGGCACCCGGCGGGCGATCTCCTCCATGCGGTCGAAGTTGTCGCCCACATTTAGGTCGGAGAGGCCCTCCTCGAGGCTGTTCTCGCGGTCCCGCTCAAAGGAGGCCCGCGCGTCGTCGTCGAACAGATAGCGGTACCAGTTGGCGTCGAAGTTCATCAGCAGCCCGCCGGGCTTTAATACCCTGGCCCACTCGGCGTAGGCCAGCTCCGGCTCCGGGAGGTTCCAGGTGACGTTGCGGGAGAGGATCACGTCAAACCGCGCGTCCCCGAAGGCCAGCGCCTGGGCGTTCATCTCCTGAAAGTCGATGCGGTCGCAGAGCGTGCCCGCGTTGGCGCGCGCCTCGTCCAGCATCGAGGGCGTCAGGTCGATGGCCGTCACCCGGTAGCCCGCCTCCGCCAGCAGTATGGCGAAAAAGCCGGGGCCGGTGCCGACCTCGAGCACGTGGATCTCGCCGGGCATCCGGTCGGGGAAGTGGGAGGAGATGCGCTCCGTCAGCGTGCGCCTCCAGACCTCGCGCTGGTCCGTCGCCAGCTCCTCCCGATTGACCTCGGAATACCCGGGCGCGCGCTGCGTCCAGTATTCCCTGTTTTCCAGCAGTATCGCTTCGTTCATGTCCGTATCCTCGCAAACTGGCATTATCATCATTTTACCGACGCCGAAGACACGCCGCAACCCCCACCGGGGGATATTTCGGCGGCGTTTCATCAATTCTTTACTTTCGCGCCGTGATGCAGAATATGGGCGTGGGGTTGAAGAAGCGGTCGATCTCCCGGTAGATGCGGCCATAGCAGTCCCGATCCACCCGGATATCGCGAAAGCCCGCATTTTGCAGCAGGGTCAGGTCCCATTCGGGCCGCCGCTGCTGGACGGCCCTGAGCGCGCTTGTGATGTGGGCATAGGCGGCGCTCTGGGCCTGGGTCAGGTCCTTGTGCGCGTGATCCGCGGGCAGCGGCGCGTCGGACTGATCGTAATGGTAATCGCCGTCGAAGTTGATGAGGACGCCGCCGCTGCGCAGCAGCCTGTGCCACCGCGCGTAGGCCTCGGGCAGATTTGGCAGAAAGGAGGTCAGGTTGCGCGTCACAATGGCGTCGAAGCGCTCCGGCGCAAAGTCCGGGTCCTCCGCGTCCATGACCTGGAAGGTGGGGTTCAGCCCCAATAGCCCGGCGGAATGCCGCGCGCCCTCGATCATCTCCGGGGTCAGGTCGATGCCGGTCACGCTGTGCCCCTCCGCCGCCAGCAGGAAAGAGAAGAACCCCGTGCCCGTGCCGATGTCCAGTATCTCCAGCCGCCGCTCCATCGGCAGATATCGCCGCAGCTCCTCCAGCCATCGCTGGCGCTTGTCGCTCTTTAATTCATCCAGGCGCAGCGCCTCAAACTTCTCCTCGCGCCCCGCCCAGTAAGCCTCGATTTCACGCTTCAAAGCATCCATTTTTGTGTTGTTCCTTTACACTTGTTTTCAGTTCTATGATATATGTGGTTAGTTGGATTGAATTAGGAATTGGGAATTAGGAATTGAAATAGCTTGGCTGCGTTGAGGCGGCGACGCGCTGCCCGTCAGGTTGTACATATCGAGTCGGTATCAGGCCACGGTCATTGGCCGCCTCTACTACAGTGTGCGCGGCAGCCGATACCCCTTTTCCCTGTTGCCTTTTCCCTAAAACTATCATATTTGCAGCACCGACGCCACGAGCCTGCGGGTGTAGTCCTCTTTTGGCGCGTGAATGACCTGTTCGGTCCTGCCTTCCTCCACCACGCTGCCCCCGCGCATGACCATGACGCGGTCGCACAGGCAGCGAACGACCGCGAGATCGTGGGAGACGAATATTGCGGAGGTGTGGCTCTCGCGGCAGAGGTTCGCCAGCAGCCGCAGGATCTGCGCCTGGGAGGACACGTCCAGGGCGCTGGTGATCTCATCGCACAGCAGTATCTCCGGCTGCACCGCCATGGCGCGAGCGATGGCGAGGCGCTGGCACTGGCCGCCGCTGAGCTGCCGGGGATAGCGGTCCATCAGCTCCGGCGGGAGCTGCACCATCGCCGACAGCGCCTCTATGTCCACGTTTGCGTTCCTGCCCAGAAGGCTGCGCACGGTCTCGGCGATGGAGTCCCGGATGGTGCGGCGGGGATTGAAGGAGGCGGCGGCATTCTGAAACACCATTTGAAGCCTCCGGTATTCCGCCTTCGCGCGTCGAAAGCGCAGCGGCTGGCCGTGGAGCAGCAGCGTCCCGGCGGTGGGCGGCTCCAGTCCGGCGACCAGCTTGAGCAGCGTGCTCTTGCCGCTGCCGCTCTCCCCGGCCACGCCCAGGATCTCGCCGTCCTCCAGCCGGAAATCGACGCCCCGCAGCGCCTCCACCGCGGCCTCACTGCCGCGATAGCGCTTGACGAGGCCGCGTCCCTCCAGCACGGTCATGGCCCGACCTCCTTCCCGGCGTCGCAGGTGGCGAAGTGATCTTCTTCCACCTGCGCAAGGGCATATGTCCGCGCGGCGCAGTCCGCGCGCGCCCTGGGACACCGATCCATGAATTCACAGCCCCTCTGCCGCGGACCCGACAGGGGCGGGCTTCCGGGCAGACCCGTGGGCAGCGCGCCGTCCAGGCCGGGGACCGCTTCGATCAGGCTCCGCGTATAGGGGTGGAGGGGATGGCGCAGCACGTCGCCGGTTGCGCCGAGCTCCACCAGGTGTCCCGCGTACATGACTCCGACGCGATCCGCTAGAAACCCCGCCAGCGCCAGATTGTGGGTCACGATGATCTGGGCGACGCCGCTTGCGTCCCGCAGCCTTTGAAGCGCCTGCGCCACCGACAGCTGTATGGTGGCGTCGAGGGCGCTGGTCGGCTCGTCGCACAGCAGTATGTCCTGTCCCAGCAGCATTGAAAGCGCCAGCGCCACCCGCTGGTTCATGCCGCCGCTCAGGGCGTAGGGACAGGCGTCCAGAACGCGCCTCCAATCCCTCAATTCCACCTTGGAAAAGGCCCGGGCGACCTGCCGCTCGAAGGCCGCGGGATCGTACCTCCGATGGCTCTTTAAGGTCTCGATGAACTGCCTGCGATAGCTTCGGATGGGGTTGAAGGCGGCCTCCGGGGTCTGGAACACCACGCCCAGCCTCTGGCTGCACAGGCTTTGGCGCGCATTCTCCGAAAGCCCGGACAGCGCCGTGTCCCCGAGGGTGATCTCCCCGGAAAGCCATCGCGCCTCCGGGGCGCAGAGCAGGGACCGCAGCAGGGTCGTCTTGCCGCAGCCGCTCTCGCCCACCAGGCAGAGTATCTCCCCCGCACGGAGGGAAAACGAGACGTCCGCCACGGCGGGGCGCTCCCCGTAGCCGGCGCAGAGGCGGGACACCGCAAGAAGCGCCGCGTTCATCGCTCCACCCCCACATCCAGCGCGTCCCGGACGCTGTCGCCCAGGCAGTTGAACACCATCACCGTTACGATCGTCGCCGCGGCGGGCGCCAGCACCGCCCAGGGGGCCAGCTGCATGTAGGCGCGGGAGGCGTTGATCATGCTGCCCCATTCCGCCTGCGGCTCCACCACGCCGATGCCCAGGAAGGACAGCCCCGCGATGCCGATCATCATCACGCCGATCTGCGTGGCCGCGGTGACCAGCAGCGGGCCCAGCATGTTGGGCAGCAGCGTCCCCGTCAGCACGCGCCACCCGCCCAGCCCGGACAGCCTGGCCGCGTGCACATAGGGCTCCTCCTTCAGCGAGAGCACCTGCGCCCGCGCCAGACGGGCGTACAGCGTCCAGCCGGTGATGCCCATGGCCAGCATGGCGTTGACCATGCCGCCGCCCAGTATGCCCGCCACTGCGATGGCCAGCACCATCTGGGGAAAGGCCAGCATCACGTCCGCCAGCCGCATCACCAGCGCGTCGACGATGCCGCCGTACCACCCGGCCAGCATGCCCAGCGCCGTCCCGACGGCGAAGGTGACGCCCACCAGGACGACCGCCGAGAAGATGGAGGTCCGCGCCCCCATCAGCACGCGGGAGCAGACGCACCGGCCATAGCGGTCCGTGCCGAAGGGATACTCCGCGCAGGGCGGGCGGTTCATCGCCGCCGCGGAGGTCGCGTTGGGATCGTTGGGACACAGCAGCGGGGCCAGCAGGCTGACGAGGATCAGCAGCCCCGCCAGCACGATAAACAGCCTCAACCGGCTGCGCCCGCGCCGGGAGGGCTTCGCGCGCTTCATCATGCTTCGCCTCCCGACTCGTTCAGCCGCGGGTCGATCCAGCGGTAGCACAGGTCGATCAGCAGATTGATGACCACGTACACCGTGGAGGTGAGCAGCACGAAGCCCTGGATCACCGGGTAGTCCCGGTTGCTGATGGCGTCCATGGCCAGCTTGCCCAGCCCCGGCCAGCGAAAGATGGTCTCGATCACCACGCTGCCGCCCAAGAGCGTGCCCACCGACAGGCCTACGATGGTGAGCATCGGAATGGAGACGTTGTGCAGCACGCTTTTTAACACATACCGCCTCCTCACGCCCCGCAGAATCGCGCCCGACACATACGGCTTGCCAAGCTCCTCCAATATCGCCGCCCGAAACTGCCGGATAAAGCGCCCGCAGATGGGGATGGACAGCGCGAGGCAGGGCATCACCAGGCCCTGTACGCTCTCATTGGCCGTCAGGGGAAGCACGCGGAGCCTGACGCTCAAGAAGTACATCAGCAGCACGGAGATCAGAAAATTCGGCAGCGAATTGCCGATGAAGCTGAACAGGCGGGTGACGTCGTCGATCACCGAGTCCCTTTTCAGCGCGGAGAGGACGCTCAGGGGAAGCGCGATCAGCAGCGCCAGCGAAAGGCTGGACAGCGTCAGCACCGCCGTGCGGCCCAGCGCCCGGACCAGCTTGTCCGCCACGGGAAAGCCGTCCTTGTAGGAGGCGCCCAGATCGCCCCGCAGCGCCCGCAGCGCCCACTCGCCGTACTGGACGAGAAACGGCCTGTCGAGTCCCATGCTCACCCGGGTCTGCTCCAGAACCTCCTCTGATACCGCCACGCCCTGGGCGTTGAGCTTCTTCGCCGCCGCGTCGCCGGGGGCGAGGAACATCAGCAGAAAGGTCAGGAAGCTGACCGCGAACATGATCCATATCAGATGTATCAGCCGACCTCCGATCGTCCTGCCCACAGCCACTTCACTCTCCTCTCCAAATAAACCGGTTCAGGGCCGGCGCTGTTCACGCCGGCCCCGTATGGCGCCTGCCGCCGGTCATTCCATTTCCGTTTCCGCGCTGACCGAATAGAAGTCGAAGGGGCAGTTCTCGGAGATCCCGGAGACGCCCTTTCGGGTGACGGTGGTCTTGTTGAACAGGCCCACATAGCCAAAGGCGTTGTCGTCGATGGTCATCTGGACCACCGCGTTTGCCAGGGCGGCGCGCTGGTCGACGTCCGTCTCGTATTGCAGCGCGTCGATCAGCGCCTCGCTGTCCTCCGTCGGGAAGCCGCCCAGCGCCCACTTGCTGTTCTTGCGGTACAGTGCGTCGATGCAGTAATAGGGGTCCCCGGCCTTGTCGGCGATCATGCAGTACAGGGCGATGTCGTAGTCGCCGGTGGCCACATAGGTCGCGTCGGGGTCCTCCTGCACGGTGAGCGCGGCGTCGATGCCGATATTCCCAAGCTGCTCCTGCATCAGCAGCGCGATGGAATCCAGCGCGCGGGCGGCGTAATAGCAGATGTTCACCTGAAGCGGCGCGCCGTCCTTTTCATAGACGCCGCCGGCGTTCAGCACATAGCCGTCCTCCTCCAGCAGCGCCCGCGCGGCGTCCGGGTCCGGGGCGGGCTTGGTCACCTGGCCGTAGGGCGCAGCGGCGCTGAACGGGCCCACCGCCGGGGAGACGGTGCCGCCCAGATAGGCGGCGAGGGCGTCGCAGTCCACCGCCAGGTTGATCGCCGCACGGACCGCGCCGTCCAGCCGGTTCTCGTTGAGTACGTAGAACTGGAGTCGCGTGGCGGGGATCGAGGTCACGGTATAGGTGTCCGGGTCCGCGGAGAAGATCTCCTTCGCGGCGGCGGTCACGCTGGTATAGCCGTCGATCTCGCCCGCCTGCATGGCCATCAGCTTGGAGTCGTCGTCCTGCATGTAGTAGAACGTCACGCCGTCCAGCTTGACCTCGCCGTTCCAGTAGGCCGCGTTTTTCTCCACCTCGACGGTGCCCTCGGGCTCGAAGGACTTCACCACGAACGGGCCCGTGCCGATGGGCGCGCCGTCAAAGTCGGAAGTCCCGTCCAGATCCATGATCGCCGTCTCGGGGGCGGTCAGGTCGCTGAGCATGGTGGGGTAGACGCCGGGGGTTTCGATCACCAGGGTCCTGTCCCCATCGGTGGTAAAGGTAAAATCGCTCAGATAGGCAAAGCGCTCGTTGAGTGTCGCTAGCCGTTCCAGGTTGCGGGCGACCATGTCCGCGGTGACGGGAGCACCGTTGGAAAAGCGCGCGTCCGCCAGATGGAACGTCCACGTCTTGCCATCCTCGCTGACTTCATAGTTCTCCGCCAGCAGGGGTTCGATGGACAGGTCGTCCGCCACGCGGAAGAGCGTCTCGGTCACGCCGTAGATGGAGGTGTACCAGCCGTAATAATCCCTGTGGGCGTCCAGGCTGGGATAGGCGAAGCTCTCCGCCAGCTTAAGCCACTTGGCGCCACCCTCGGCCAGGGTCGCCGTGCCCTGGACCATCAGCGTCAAAAGCGTGCAAATCGTCAAAATCAGGGCCAGGCGCCCGCGCATGTGCTTCATCGTCTGCTGCCTCTCTTTCATCGGTCCGCGTTCAGTCGGCATTGCGGCATCCGTCCATCCGGACATCGTCGCAATGCGCGTGTGTGCCTCAACAGAGAAGTCAGAATGGCCAATTCTCGATCTGTCAGGCATTATTATAGCTTTCGCAGCCGGACGGCACAAGCCCCGTGGGGGGATATGATCGGCAGGTTTTCAGAGGATTTTACACGAAGTGTTGCCGGGAGAGGCGGGCCGCAGGGGACGACCTCTCAGTCAGCCTGACGGCTGACAGCTCCTCTGAGAGGGGAGCCAGGAGGTACGTTTGCGCGTCAGCCTTGGCTCCCCTTTCAGGGGAGCTGTCACGCGAAGCGTGACTGAGAGGTCGTCCCCCATCATCTATACAATTCGTTTTTATCATACGGCAGAACAGCAATGAACAAAAAGGAGCCGCCTCGGTGAGACGGCTCCATCCTGTATCCAAGTATGGTTCAGACCTCGAAATCGCAGGCGACAGAGGCGCTGCGGACCTCGTGCATGCGCTTCTTGACGGGCATGTGGACGGGGTGGGTCTGGTAGGCCTTAAAGGACTCCATGCTGTCGAACAGCGTGATCAGCGCGAGGTCGTAGGAGCGTTCGCTGTGGTACACGTCCGCGCCCGCCTCCAGGTCCAGCATCCCCTCGATGCGGCCCTTCATGCCGTAGAAGTTCTTCACCAGCTGAGGGATCTCGTCCTTGAATTCATCCTTGATCTTGAACATGACGATGTGTCGGATCATGACTGTAACCTCCTAAAGATGTGACGATATGGGTCCAAAGACTCAGGAGAGGTCCCATTCCTCGACGGTGACGCACTTCAATTCTCTGAACTGGCGCAGCTGCTTATCGTTGGTCAAAAAGACATCGCAATCCGCATGAACGGCGGCGGCCAGCTGCAGAGCATCCATGGCCTTGAAATCCCTGTATTCGGCGCGAATCTCAGCGGCCCTTCTCGCAATGTCCACGTCGATCCCGTACAGATCGACGCCGCAGTCCCCGATGAACTCAAAGAAGGCGTCGATCTTCTGCCGGTTATCCGTTCGATACGGATACACAAGGTATTCGGTGCATGTGATCACCGACGATACGACGTCTCCTCCGCTTGTCAGTATCTCCTCAAGGATCAGCCGTGTCTTGTCGCCGAAGTGCGGGTCGTAATCGAGGAAGTAGATCAGGGGCGTCGTGTCGAGAAAGACCCTGTTATACCCGGTCATCTGCACGCAACTCCTTCACATATGCCTCCGCGCTGCCGTTGAACATCTTCTGCCCGCGCCCCATGTATTTGCGCAGATCGGTCTTTTCCCGGGGACGGTCTACCGATGAATCGAGAACAGTGACGATCACGCGCTGGCCCTTTCGCAGATGGATATTCTCGTCGATCACGATCTGCGTTCCGTTGTAATAGCCTTCAACTGCCGTCATCATCTTCAAACGACCTCCTCTCCTCGATCATTGTACCATATGACAGCGAAAATGGCAACGCGCTACGCCAAAAACCGTTCAAACCCGTAGAAATCATGGATGATGGCCACGACCTCGGGAATGTCCTTGAACGCCTGCGCGCCCAATGTGGTGTCTATGGCGATGATGGACTTGACGCCCGCGCCGATGGCGGAATGCACCCCGGCGAGGCCGTCCTCCACCACCACGGTGTCCTCGGGGGCGTAGCCCAGCTGCGCCATGGCCATGCGGTAGATGGCGGGGTCGGGCTTGCCGGGGATGCCGTCGTGGGCGTGGAACACGTGGCCGTAGTCGAACCAGCGGTCGATGTGAAGGGTGTCCATGTAGAAGTCCACGTTGGAGCGGATGGAGCCGGTGGCGATGGCATAGGGGATGCCACGCGCCTTGAGCATATCCAGCATCTCCTCCGCGCCGGGAGTGAGGCGCTGAAGCGTCGGGTCGTCCAGCACGATCTGGCGGTAGAAGCCCTCCTTCTCCTCGGACATGGCGTCCACCTCCGCGTCGGTGTACCCGTCGCCCAGCATGCGGCGGATGATCTCGTCGTTGGGCGGGCCGCACATGTACCTGTAGAACAGCTCCTCGGTGAAGGGAATGCCGTACTTCTCATAGAACCGTCCCCAGGCGGCCAGGTGCATGGGGCAGTCCTGATAGAGGGTGCCGTTGAAATCGAATATGAAGGAACGCATGGGTCACCTCTTGGTCAGGTCGGCGTACTGGGCGTCGATGAAGTCGATAAGCGCGTCGGGGGCAAGTATGAGCTGCTGGCCCCGCATGCCCGCGCTGACGTAGATCCGGTCGCACAGCTGGGCGGTCTCGTCGATCCAGGTGGGGTACTTCTTCTTCATGCCGATGGGGGAGCAGCCGCCGCGGATGTAGCCGGTCAGGCCCAGCAGCTCCTTGACGTGGATCATCTCGATCTTCTTGTCACCGGTCACGGCGGCGCACTTCTTGAGATCCAGCTCCTCCGCCACCGGGATGCAGAACACCGAAATGCCCTTCTTGTCGCCCCGGGCCACCAGGGTTTTGAACATGACCTCCGGCTCGATGCCCAGTTCGTGCGCTGCGTGGACGCCGGAGAGGTCGCTCTCGTCCACCGTGTATTCCGAGGTCCCGAAGGGGATGTTCGCCTTCATCAAAAGCCGCATGGCGTTGGTGGTGGTCATGATCTCGCTCCCTTTGCCGATTCCGGCAGTTCATAGAAGACTTCCATCAGGGTCAGCCCGTGGGCCGGCGCGGTGACGCCCAGATCAAGCCGGTCGCCGGTTTCGATGGCCCTCTTAAGCGCCCCCGGCTGAAGCTTGCCCGAGCCGATGTCCCGAAGCGTGCCCGCGATGATGCGCACCATGTTGTAAAGAAAGCCGCTGCCCTCGACGATCAGCTGAACGTCGTGGTCCTGCCGCGTCACGTCCGCCCGCCAGATGGTGCGCACGGTGTCCTTGACCACAGATCCCGACGCGGCGAAGGCGGCGAAGTCATGAGCGCCGATGAGGGCGTTGGCCTCGGCCTGCATCCGCGCCTCGTCCAGGTGATAGATGCTGTGGGCGTGGGTGAAGCGGTTCAGCGCCCCGGCGTGGTGGTCGTCGTAGAAAAAGTAGCGGTAGCGCTTGCCCTTCGTAGAGAACCGGGCGTGAAAGTCCGGGGGGACCTCCTCGGAAAGGCGTATGCGGATGTCCGGCGGCAGCATCGTGTTCACCGCGTAGCTGAACTTATCGCCGGGGATGCGGGATTCCGTGTCGAAGTGGCAGGACTGTCCCAGCGCGTGGACCCCCGCGTCCGTGCGGCTGGCCCCGTGGATGACGATCCGCTCCCGGGTCAGCTTCGACAGCGTCTCCTCGATCACCTGCTGGATGGCCAGGGCGTTCGACTGCCGCTGCCAGCCGGCGTAGTTCGTGCCGTCGTATTCGACGATCATGTGGATTCGGCGCATAGGCATCAGAACGGGCAGAACCGGTTGGCGAGGATGACCAGCGCGAACAGCGCGGCCACGGCCAGCGCGGCGATGAGGTCGCGGGCTCCGTACTTCAGCTGATTCATGCGCGTCCTGCCCGCGCCGCCGCGGTAGCAGCGGGCGTCCATGGCCAGCGCCAGCTCGTCGGCACGGCGGAACGCGCCCACGAACAGCGGCACCAGCAGCGGTATCATGGCCCTGGCGCGCTGGATGATGTTGCCGGTCTCGAAGTTGGCGCCGCGCGCCTTCTGAGCCTTCATGATCTTGTCGGCCTCGTCCATCAGCGTGGGGATGAACCGCAGGGCGATGGACATCATCATGGCGATCTCGTGGGCGGGGAAGCCGATCTTAGACGCGGGCCGCATCAGCGATTCCAGGCCGTCCGTCAGCGAGATGGGGGAGGTGGTCAGCGTCAGCAGCTGACTCGCCACCACCAGCAGTATCAGCCGCGCCGCCATGAAGGAGGCCATCTTCAGGCCGCCGGTGGTGATCTTTATGATCCAGAACTGCAAAAGCACCCCGCCGGTCTGCTGGAACAGCAGGTTCAGTATGAACGTGAAGATGATGATGAACATGATGGGCTTTAAGCCCTTGAAGAGGAACTTCAGATGCACGCCCGTGGACAGCGCCGTCAGCAGCACGAAGGCGGCGATCATGGCAAAGCCCGCGAAGCCCGTGGACACAAAGACCACCGCGATCAGGGCGATGGTGGCCAGCAGCTTGGTGCGGGGATCCAGCCTATGGACGAAGGAATCCCCGGGAAAGTACTGGCCGATGGTGACGTTTTTAATCATGCCCCGCGCCTGCCTTTCCCGATGTTGTCGATGATGTACCCGGCCACGTCCTCCAAGCGATAGGCGTCCATGGGAATGTCGAAGCCGGCGTCCCGCAGGCGCTTTGCCAGCTTGGCGCACTCGGGCACGTCCAGACCGATGGCGTTGAGCGCCTCGCCGTGGACGAACACCTCCGCGGGGGCGCCCTGATAGGCGACCTCACCGTGGGACAGCACGAACAGCCGGTCGCAGTACTTGCCCACGTCGTCCATGGAGTGGGAGACCATGACGATGGTGACGCCGCTTTCATGGATGTCCCGGATGAGCTCCAGCATCTCGTGGCGTCCCGCCGGGTCCAGGCCCGCGGCGGGCTCGTCCAGCACCAGTATCTGCGGGTCCATGGCCAGCACGCCGGCGATGGCCACGCGCCGCTTCTGGCCGCCGGACAGGTCGAAGGGGGACTTCTTCGCCCGGGAGGGGTCCAGCCCCACCAGCTGCATGGCGTGAACCACCCGCCGCTCGATCTCCTCCGGGGGCAGGCCCAGGTTCGTGGGACCAAAGGCGATGTCCTTCTCCACAGTCTCCTCAAAGAGCTGGTATTCGGGATACTGGAACACCAGGCCCACGGTGCGCCGGACGGCGATCAAATCCGTGTCCTTGCTGCCCAGATCCACGCCGCCCACGAACACCGTCCCGGGCTTGGCGCGCTCCAGGCCGTTGAAGTAGGAGATCAGGGTGGATTTGCCGCTGCCGGTGTGTCCGATGATGCCGATAAACTCACCATCGCGGATGTCGAGGCAGATGTCGTTCAGCGCCCGGGCCTCGAAGGGGGAGCCGGGCATGTACACATGGGTCAGATGCTTTATTTCAATCGGCATAGTTCCACCGCCATTTCGTCCACCGTCATGATGCCCTGGGGCAGCTTCACGCCCGCCGCCACCAGCCGCGCCGACAGCTTCATCATCTCGGGCACGTCCAGGCCCAGGGCCAGCACCTTGTCCATCTGGGAAAACACCTGGCGCGGGGTGTCCTCCAGCGCGATGCGCCCGCGGTCCATCACCACCACGCGGTCGGCCTGCACGGCCTCCTCCATGAAGTGGGTGATCCACACGATGGTGATGCCCTCCTCCCGGTTGAGCTTCCGGGCCAGCTGGAACACGTCCCGCCGCCCGATGGGGTCCAGCATGGCGGTGGATTCGTCGAACACGATGATCTTCGGGCGCATGGCCAGCACCCCGGCCACGGCCACCCGCTGCTTCTGTCCGCCGGAGAGCATGGCGGGGGAGGAATGGGCGTGCTGGGCCATCCCCACGGCGGCCAGGGCCTCGTCCACCCGCTGCCGTATCAGGGTCGGCTCCACGCCCAGGTTCTCCAGCCCGAAGGCGCAGTCCTCCTCCACGATGGTGGTCACGATCTGGTTGTCCGGGTTCTGAAAGACCATGCCGCAGGACCGCCGCACCTGGTAGCACTCGTCCTCGTTGGCGGGGGTGATCCCGTCCACGGTGATCTTCCCGGAGGTGGGGAGCAGCAGCGCGTTCATCAGCTTCGCCAGCGTGGATTTGCCGCAGCCGTTGCGGCCCAGTATCGCCACGAATTCCCCCCGGTATACCTTCAGCGACAGGTGGGAAACCGCGTCGGAAAGCCCGGATTCGTAGCGATAGCACACGTCGCGGGCGTCAATAATCACGTCGTTCATGTCTGGACCTCCTGAGTATAAGAGATTATAGCATATCATCGTTAAGAGTGTAGCTATAATGCGGCGCAAACGGCGCAAAAGTTGTCGGCGCGTCCCGGCGGCCGGTCATGCCTTTACCGACAAAAAAGACCCCTCCCCGCTGTGCAGGTCTGCCACAGTGGGGGAGGGGTCGATATAGGGGAAACGGCTTTCCGCTTACTTCAGATACCGCTTCAGCACATAGCCGTGCATGCCGTCATAGTAGCACTCCATGAACTGGCTGTCGTACTGGTACGCTTCGACATAAGCGCCCAGAGGGATGCGGGTGACGGTGGAAGCCTTCGTGCTCGAGCTGGACCGCAGGGTCACCCAGCTCTTGCAGTTGACGACGCGCATGTAGCCCATGTAGTTGTCGTAATCGGTGTTCTGCTCCATGGAGTCGCCGGGGGTGTAGCGCTGGTAATCGCGATAGAGCCCGTCCGCGAGGTAATCCGAGAGGATGTAGCCGTGGAGACCCCTGTAATAGCACTCGGTGAACCGGCTGTTGTAGTAGTAGGCGTCTACGTTTTCGCCGTAGGGTACCCGGGCCACCGTGGCGGCGCTCGTGCTGGGGGTTTCGCGCAGGGTGACCCAGTTTTCGCAGTTGACGACGGTCAGGGTCCCCAGGTAGGCGCCCCTTGCGAAGGCCGCGCCGGTCAGCATCAGTGCCGCGATCATAAGTAACGAGATCAGCTTTTTCATGTTCAATCCCTCGTTCCTCTGCCAGTGCGGCAGACTGTTTACTCCCATAAGACGAGCCCCGCCGGCAAAAAGTTCCATCCTTGAGGGTCGTATTGATGACATTTTGGAATTTGCCGCGCGAACTGCAGGGGCGGCCGTTGGCCGCCTGCCCTATACCGAAACAAAATATGCGACCCGGCGGGCGGCGCGTCGCCGCACCTGCAAGGTCTTCTGTTCCTGCTCCGTCAAGCATTTGCATCGTATGCGTTTGCCGCGAACCATCCCTCACGGCCCACGCATGAATGATAAGACGGATTGAAATCTTACAGAAAGGTTACGAATCGTACCTGTTTCAATCACATGTACCGGCTTTGCGTGTCGTCAGGCGCGAATTTCCGCGTCCCTTCCTCCCTCGCGCAAAATCCGCAGATTTTGCGCGACAGGCTCACGCATTCATGCGTGAGCCGTGCCTTAAAAATAACAATCCTTGCCAAACCCGCCCCGCTATGCTATACTATCACTGACCGGGGAGACGACGCACGCGGCAATCGTCATTGTTTGAGAAGGAGGATGGCAATGGTTGAGCTGAGCAATGAAAGGGTCGAGCAGATCCTGCACAAGGAGACGCATAAGACGGAGGAATTGAAGACGATCCTTCGCGGCGTATATACCAGATATATGCGCCTGTTTGAGAAGTACTTTGCCGACATAGACGCGCTGAACGATGATGAGATCGCCGGGCTGAAGCAGTATCATGAAGAGACCCGGAGCCTGATAAAGTATTATTTCATGGATATCCCCCAGGATGCCTGCACGGCGATCGGCGAATACGACAAGGAGTACACCTCCAGGATGCTCGGGTCGGATTGGCACAAGGTCCTCTTTGACAGCTATGAGGAATTCAAGGCAGAGAACGCGGGCAAGTATAGTGGCGAGGCGGAGCTCAAGGCCGCGTTTGCGAAGCAGAATCTGACCGCCTTCTATGAGGCCATGAACTATGTTTTCAGAGACGCCTTCGGCACGGGCAGCAAGACGGCCGCAGATGCGATGACCGGGATCGCAAATCTGCTGTTCGGGGAAAAGAAGTGACCTGAGGGGCCGCATGACCGGACCCGCTCTATGACTGCGCCTGCGCATGGCTTTGACGAGACTATGGAAAGACCGCCAGCCCAATCCGACGGATGACCGTCAGCGGATTGGGCTGGTTTTATGTCTGTCATATGGGTCTATATTTTTAAGGAGGGCTTCAACTATGAAAAAAAACTTTGTCTGGTACTCGTCCTGATGCTCTGTCTCGCGTCCTTCGCGATGGCGGAGGAGATCAAGGTCGCCTTCTCCCAGATGGAGATGAACAACGCCTGGCGCGTCGCCGAGACCAACTCCATCAAGAGTGAAGCGGAAGCGCGCAGCATCGAGCTAATCTACACCGACGCCCAGGGCGACACCGCCAAGCAGGTCTCCGACGTGGAGGACATCATCGCCAAGAATCCCGACGTCATCCTGCTCGCGCCCCGCGAGTATGAGGGCTTGGTGCCCGCGCTGGAGGCGGCCAAGGAAGCTCAGATCCCGGTGGTGCTGATCGACCGCGCCGCCAAGGGCGAGCCTGGCGTCGACTACGCCACCATGATCAGCGCTGACTTCATCTGGGAGGGCCAGCAGTGCGCGCAGGGCCTGGTCGCCCGCTTCGGCACCGAGCAGGAGGTCAATGTGGTGCAGATCACCGGCACCCCCGGCTCCTCCGTGGCCATCGACCGTCAGAAGGGCTTCGAGGACGAGCTGGCGAAGTATCCGAACTTCCACATCATCGCGACCCAGAACGGCGAGTTCACCCGCTCCATCGCCAAGGCCGCCATGGAGAACATCATCCAGGCTCACGGCACCGAGATCAACGCCGTGTACGGCCATGACGATGAGTGCGCCATCGGCGCCGTGCAGGCCCTGAAGGCCGCCGGCATGAAGCCCGGTGAGGACGTGGCCATCTTCGGCGTCGGTGGCTTCAAGGTTGCCTGCGTGTGCATCCAGGCCGGCGAGATGGACGGCACCGTGCTGTGCAGCCCCTGGTTCGGCCCCACCGCCTTCGACACCGTCATGAAGATCGTCGCCGGTGAAGAGGTGCCCACCTTCATCCAGAACCCCGGCCGCATGATCGACAAGTCCAACGTTGAGGAGTATATGCCCGACGCGTTCTGATCCATTGACGCAACGGCCCGGGAAAGAAGCGTTCTTTTCCGGGCCTTCATAATTCATGTTTGCGCCGAAGGAAGTAAGGTGTGAGTAACAGCGAAGAAATGCTCCTGCAAATGAAGGGCATCTGCAAGCGGTTCCCCGGCGTGGTGGCTCTGGACCATGTCGATTTCTTCATCCGCAGGGGCGAGGTCCACGTGCTGATGGGCGAAAACGGCGCGGGCAAATCCACGCTGATCAAGATCCTCACGGGCATCTACAGGATGGACGAGGGCGAGATCCTGTTCGACGGCCAGCCGCTCAATCCTGTGGACGCGCTGGACGTGCAGCGCAAGGGCATCAGCACCATCTACCAGGAGATCAGTCTGATCCCGCAGCTCAGCGTAGCCGAAAACATCTTTCTTGGCCGCGAGTTCAGGCAAAAGGGACTGATCAACTGGAAGCAGACGCGCCAGGAAGCCCAAAAGCTGCTGGATGACATGGGGATGGACATCGATGTGACACGGCCGGTGGAGAGCTATGGCACCGCCATTCAGCAGATGATCGCCCTGGCCCGGGCAACCTGGCTGAAGGAGAAGTACATTGACGCCGTGCGCATCAAGACCCCCGGCATGGAGCAGACCATCAGCAACCTCTCCGGCGGCAACCAGCAGAAGGTGCTGCTGGCCCGGTGGCTGTGCATGAAGCCGGATCTGCTGATACTGGACGAGCCCACGCGGGGCATCGACGTGGGCGCCAAGAAGGAGATCGAGGCGCTGATCCGCGAGATCGCGGACCAGGGCATCAGCATACTGCTGATCAGCTCAGAATTCGAGGAGCTGGTGCGCAACTGCGACCGGCTGGTGGTGGTGCGCGAGGGACACAACGTGGGCGAGCTGCGCGGGAAAGAGATCAGCGAGGAAAACATCATGCGCGTCATCGCGCAGGAGCGCAGGAAGGAGGCGGTGTCATGAGCGAGCGCATCAAGAGGTTCAACCTCCAGCGCTACGGCGCGCTGATCGTGCTGGTGCTGATGGTGGTGCTCAACGGCTTCATCACGCCGAACTTCCTGGCGCTGGGCACGCTGTGGAACGTGCTGATCCAGGCTTTCCCGGTGATACTGATGGCCCTGGGCATGACGATGGTCATCGCCACCGGCGGCATCGACATCTCCGTGGGCTCCACCATGGCCATCAGCTCCATCATACTGGCAAAGCTGTCCATCCACCTGGAGTGGCTCTTTGCGATCTCGCTGCTCATTGCGCTGCTGGCGGCGGCGGCGTTCGGACTGTTCAACGGCATGCTGGTGGGCGTGTTCAACCTCCAGCCCATCATCTCGACCCTGATCCTGATGGTTTCCGGACGCGGCATCGCCCAGCTGGTCAACGACGGCGTGGTGATCTCGTTTTACGGCAACCGCTATACGGACATGGGCGTCTACCGCATCGGCGGCGTGCTGCCGGTGCAGGTGGTCATGATCGCCATCGCGGTGGCCGTCGTGTGGTTGTGTTCATCGTGGTGGCGCTGATCGCGGCCATGATCTCCACCCGCACGGCTTATGGGCGCAGCACATACGCCATCGGCGGCAATGAAAACGCCTCGCGGATGATGGGCATCCGGGTCGAGCGCTCCAAGGCCATCAGCTTCACCGCCAGCGGCGTCCTGTCCGCGCTGGCGGGCGTCATACTCTGCTCCCGCCTCGGTGCAGGCCAGCCCCTGGGCGGACAGGGCTGGGAGATGGATGCCATCGCGGGCGTGGCCATCGGCGGCACGCTGCTCTCCGGCGGCGTCGGGGGCATCGGCAAGACCGTGTGCGGCGTGCTCATCATGGGCTTTATCAAGAACATCATCAACCTGCAGGGCAATGTGAACTCCTACTGGCAGAATATCATCATGGGACTGATCATACTGGCGGTCATCGTCATCCAGAACCGCGGCAAGACGGGAGGCGAGCGTTCATGAAGCGATTGGCAATCCAACCCACGGAAATGACCCCGGAGGTCATGGCGGACCTGGAGGCGCGCGGCCTGATCATTCGGCTGTGTCCGCATCACGAGACGCTGGAGACGCCGAAGGGCGAAACGACCTGGCGGCTGATGTATGAACCGAAGGAAGGCTACGGCCCCCATCGCCTCATCACCATTCGCGTGAACCGGGAGGCCTTTGCCGGATTCGGCACCCACCCGGACAATGAGGAATTCTGGTGCGTCGGCGGCGGAGACGTGCAGCCCATGTACCTGGCCATCGCCCTGATCGACGACGATGCCTTAAGGCACAGAATCGCCGACGGCACGCTGTCCGAGTCGGATTTCATCATGCTGCGGGTGAAATACAACGATCCCGAGGTCAGCTTCTTCGTCATGCGCGCCGGCGTGCCCCACGGCGAGGCCATCGTGGACCACGGCAAGCCCCCGGCGGCGTTCTATGTCACGGAGAGCCGTGATCTGCCGCTGGATCTGACGGACATGGGAGACTTCGAGCTCGCTGTAAAGGAGTACGAAGACTGTTTCATGGACGGCCAGAAGATGCTGGACGCCATCGACCGCGCCTATTCCAACGGCGCTGACAGCATCGTGACCTGCTGCCCCGACCAGACCATGTCCCAGAACATCGTCGACAAGTGCAACGAGTATGGCATTGCCGTGGTCGCTGCCGACGACGCCCTGGAGATGAACGGCGAGAAGATCGCGCCCTGGGTCGGCATTGCTGGCTACGACATCGGCTCCTCCCGCGCGGAGTGGCTCTGCGACTACATGGCTGAGAAGAACCTGGTGGAGGACGAGACCTGCGGCGTGCTGATCATGACCATGTCCACCGTTTCCAGCTGCGTGCCGCGCACCGACGGCGAGTATGACGTTCTGATCTCCCGCTTCCCCGAATTCACCGACAACGGCAACGGCCGTCTGTTCTACGCCGACTATGACGGCACCACCGAGAAGGGCAATGTCAACGCGGCCGCCGTCATCACCGGCAATCCCCAGATCACCAAGTGGATGGTCATGGACGCCAACGAGGAAGGCATCATCGGCTGTGTGCGCGCTCTGGAGACCGCCGGCGTGGACGCTGAGTCCGCCTGTGTGGGCATGGGCGCCTACCTGGTCGTGGAGGAGTATGAGAAGGGCTCCTGCCTGCGCGCCGCCCCCTATTTCTCCGATGTCGCGATCGGCACCTATTCCGTGAACACCCTGTTCGATCTGATCGATGGCAAGGAAGTCGAGATGGAGACCGCTGTCCCCGCCGAGATCACCACGCCCGAGAACTATCACGAGACCGCTTCATTGCGAGGCGGTCTGTCTTTCTATGTGGTTATCACGTGGAAACACTGCATCTCCCGGAGAACGGCGCTGTGGTGCCCTCATCGAAGATTCTCACGGGCAGGATCTCCACCTGAGGCGGGATGTCGGGATGGGCGATGCGGTTGAGCAGTGATTATACGGTTGGCCGCATCGACCCGCGCATCTACGGCTCCTTCATTGAGCATCTGGGCCGTGCGGTATACGGCGGTATCTACGAGCCGGCCCACCCGGAGGCGGACAGGCAGGGCTTCCGCAGGGACGTGCTGAAGCTGGTACGTGACCTGGGTGTGCCGGTGGTTCGCTATCCCGGCGGCAACTTTGTATCCGGCTTCAACTGGGAGGACAGCGTGGGAGCGAATCGCCCGAAGCGGCTGGACCTGACAAAGGGAATATGTCGTCCGACAAGCGACACATTCCCTTTTCTTTTGTGGTATACTGTATCCATCGACAAACGGAGGCGATATAAATGTACGGAGCGATACTTGGAGATATGATCGGAGCGCCTTATGAGTTCGATCGGGGCGGCAAGACGAAGGACTTCCCGCTGTTTGCACGGGGCAGTCAGTTTACGGACGATTCCGTCATGACCATCGCGGTGGCGGAGGCCCTGATGGACACCCTGGGACAGCCGGACGACGCCATCCGGGCGGCGCTGGTGAAGTCCATGCAGAAGTGGGGGAGGCAGTACCCCCACGCGGGCTATGGCGGCAGGTTCCGCGGCTGGCTGAGTGCCCGGGATCCCCAGCCCTACGGCAGCTACGGCAACGGTTCGGCCATGCGCGTCGCAGCCGCGGGCTGGCTGTATCCCACGCTTGAGGCCACCCGGCACGCGGCGCGGCTGACGGCGGAGGTCACCCACAACCACCCGGAGGGCATCAAGGGCGCGGAGGCCACCGCCAGCGCCATCTTCCTGGCCAGAACCGGGAGTGGCAAGGATGAGATCAAAGGGTTCGTCGTCCGGGAATTCGGCTATGATCTCTCCCGCACCTGCGATGAGATTCGGCCTCACTACCACCATGTGGAAAGCTGCCAGGAGACCGTGCCCGAGGCCATCACCGCGTTCCTGGAGGGTGCGGATTTCGAGGATGTGATCCGTACGGCGGTGTCCCTGGGCGGCGACTGCGACACCCTGACCTGCATCGCCGGGAGCATCGCCGAGGCGTTCTATGGCGTACCCGACGCAATGACCGAGGAGTGCCGGAAGCGCCTGTCGGAGGATTTGCTGGCCGTGATGGACCGCTTCGACGCCATGCGCATTACAGCAACCACATACACCGGGCCGTGATTTTCATGATCCCGGTCATCACATCGGAAATACTCCCCCGACGGTGCTCCTTCCGTCAGGCATGGGCGGGAATGGGCTCCATGACCGCTGCCCTGATGGAAGGAGCTTTCACCTTCCCGGTCTCGATCAGCCACTGGATCTCATCGTGCATGGTCTCCCGGTAGCTGCGGGTGCGGTAGCCAAGCTCCCGCATCGCTTTCGTGGAATCGAAGCAGTTATTCCGGGCCAGGTTGTACACGGAGAAGGAGGTCATCAGGGGCTTTACGCCCTTGCGCTTCGCCTGCTTCTCCATCATTTTGCCCATCAGGTTCGCCATGCCCAGGGGCAGGAACATCCGCATGGGCTTTGTGCCCGCCTCCTCGGCGATCATCCGGGCGAAGTCCCTGAAGCGCACCTCGCGGTTGCCGAGAATGTAGCACTCGCCGCTGCGACCGCGCTCGGCGGCTCGGATGGTGCCGTCGGCCAAATCGCGCACGTCGCAGAGGTTGAAGCTGCCGTCGATGCCCGCGGGCATTTCACCGTTGATGATCTTGATCATGGTGGAGGTGGTCTCGCCCACGGCGAAGTCCTCCGGCCCCATGATGCCGCTGGGATGGACGACACAGGCGTTCAGGCCGCGCTCCCGCACGGCGTCCAGCACCGCCTGGGTGGCCAGCGCCTTGGACTGGCTGTAGCAGTCTTTAAGCACGCTGTCGTCGAAATGATCCACCTCGCGGATGGGCTGTCCCTTGGGACGCTCCGGGATCGCGCCGGTGGAGCTGACATACACCAGCTTTTTGCACTCCGGGTGGGCGAGGCACTGGTCGATGATGTTCATCGTGCCACCCACGTTCACGTTCATCACGGTCTGGTTGAAGTCGGGGTTGACCGTCACCACGCTGGCGCAGTGGATGACGATGGTTTCGGTGCCCTCTTCCACAGCGAAGAAGCGGCTCAGAGAATCCATGTCGGTCAGGTCGCCTTCGCAGATCTCGGCGGCATCGGGCACGAACTTCATCGCCGGATCGTTCTTCAGCACGAAGGCCTGCACCGCGTCGCCCCGCTCGATCAGCTGGCGGCAGATGGTCCCACCCAGGAAGCCCGCCGCGCCGGTCACCAGATATTTGATATTGCCATTCATATTATTCATTGCTGTTTTCTCCCTTCAGTTGATGGTGCCATTATAGAACTGGTTTATTCTTGAATTGTTTGAGTATTGTTTGAGAATCATTAATGCGAATGGCGTGAAAAAAGCGCCTCCCGAAGGAGACGCCGACTATATTATTCTGTTTTGCTTCCTGCCTGCATCTGAACCAGCGCCTTGTCCCTTTCCCGGCGCAGAAGGCGCTCGTAGACCGCCGGCATCGAGGCCATCACGGCGATGCCGCAGCAGCCGATGACGATGCCGGGTACCATCCAATTCCAGACCAGCACCATCGAAAGCCCCGCGCCGAACACCAGTGTGCCAGCCACGCCGAAGGCCACTGCCCTGATCGTGGCGCGGAGCGTCACCCGTCGGTCGGTATCGCGCATATCAGAGAGGTTATTCGCTTCCGCGTCGGCGCTGTACCTCTGCCGAAGCCGGTCCATTTCCCGCTGCTCGTCGGCGGTATAGCGATAGGTCGCCCGGTTCTCATTCGCCATGGCCGCACCTCCTGACCTTCACCGCAAACGTGCTGCCCTCGCCGACGGCGCTCTCCACGCTCAGCTCGCCGCCCATCAGGTACACCACCCGCTTCACCAGTGCCAGCCCCAGGCCGTTGCCCTCGGTGGCGTGGGAGGTGTCGCCCTGGTAGAACTTATCGAATACGTGCCTGAGCGTCTCGGCGCTCATGCCGCACCCGGTGTCGGTGACCTTTACCACCGCCCATTCGCCCTCGGTCTTCACGGACACACCAACCGTGCCGCCCGGCTCGGTGAACTTGATGGCATTGGAGATCAGGTTGTTCCACACCAGCGTCAGCATCTCCGGGTCAGCGTGAACCTTCACGCCCTCGTCGATGTCCGCGTCGATCTCCAGGCTCTTCTTCTCCCACAGCTCCTCGAAGCCCAGCAGGCACTGGGTCACCTGCTCGCTCAGATCATAGGTTTCGGGCTGGGTGGTGATCTGCTGGTTTTCCAATTTATTCAGCTTCAGTATGTTGGTGATCAGCGTGGACATGCGCGCCACCGCGCCGTCGATCCCCGCGGCGTATTCCCGGCGCTCGGCCTCACTCAAGCCCGGCTGTTTGAGCAGCGCCGCGTAGTTGCGCATCACCGCCAGCGGGGTCTTGAGCTCATGCGAGACATTGGAGACAAAGTCCGTGCGCAATGTCTCCGTAGAGGACAGCTCCTTCGCCATCAGGTTGAAATCCTCGGCGATCCCGATGAAGTCCACGTTGTAGGATGGCAGGTCGGAGGTGTCGATCCGCGCGGTCAGGTCGCCGTCCGCCATGCGGCGGGTCGCCTCGTGGATGCGCTGGATGGGCTTGTCCACCGTAAAGCGGCGCAGCAGGCCCTCCACGCCGCAGCAGAACAGGCTGAGCAGCAGGATGTTCAGGAACGTCAGCGGCGCGTTGCGACGAATGAGTTCCTTGTCCAACTCCATGGAATGGAAGAACAGGAAAAAGGAGCAGGTGATGACGAAGGCGATCAGCAGAAAAAACGTGACGTAGCGCCAGATCAGGAAAAAGCGCTGCTCCCGCTTCATTGGATCACCGCCTTGTAGCCCAGGCCGCGCACGGTGACGATCTGGAAGTCGTCGCAGGCCTCGAACTTCTCCCGCAGCTTGGTCATGTACACGTCCACCGCCCTAAGGCCCGTGGCGGATTCCGCGTCCCAGAACTCATCCATCAGCTGGGCGCGGGTGAAAGTCCGGTTTGGGGTGGACAGCAGCTTGAACAGTATGTTGAATTCCCGCGCCGTCAGCGGGATGTCCGCGCCGTTCAACGCACAGGTGTTGGCGTCCGCGTCCAGCGTAAGACCGCCCACTGTCAGCGTGTGGCTCTGGGCGATCTTCGCCCTTCTTAACAGCGCGCCGACTCGCAACACCAGCTCCTCCAGGTCGATGGGCTTGACCATGTAGTCGTCGCCCCCCGCCGCATAGCCCTGCCGCTTCGCGCCGAAGTCCTCCCGCGCCGTCATGAACAGGATGGGGATCTCCCGGTTCAGGTCGCGGACGGCCTTCGCGAATTCAAACCCGTCCATGCCGGGCATCATGATGTCGGAGATGATCATGTCGAACATGCTGCCGTACATCGCATTGAAGGCGTCGTTGGCGCTCAGACAGCCGGTGGTCTCATAGCCGTTCAGCCGCAGATAATTGCAAACCTGCCGGTTCAGCTCGGCGTCATCCTCTACCACAAGAATCTTGAACATATGTAATCCTCCGCCGCTTATTCACATTAATTGTAGCGCGGCAGTGTTGATCTTATGTTGAATAATTGTTTGAGAATTACTAATGACCGCCCGACAATGCGGGAATCATGTCCCTTTCATCGCCGCATCTGCCCCACGCTGCCGCCTGGGCGAAGCTCCAGAGACGCTCCAGCCTGATATATAAATGCGCTCAGAAAAGGCCCGGGGATTCGACTCTCCGGGCCTTGGCATCTGGCAAATCAAATGGTGTAAATGTAGTCTTCCTTCCGCGCGGCAGCGTTTCCCGCGGGCTTGGCGGCATAGCCTAAGATCAGGTTGCCGATGCCCTCGTAGTCGCCCTCGATCCCGAGCTTCTTGAGGATGGCCTTGCCGGCCTCGCTCTCGAACTCCTCCTTGGCGCGATGGATCCAGCAGCTCGCCACGCCCAGGTCGGCGGCGGCGTTCATCATGTTGCCCATCACCAGGCTGCCGTCGTAGAGGTAGGTCGGGACGGCTTTGTTTGCCAGCACGACCAGCAGCTCCGGCGCGCCGTAGAAGGGATCGATGTCCATGCCCATCGCGGCAGCGTTGAGCTTGGTCAGCGTAGCGCGGACATCAGGGTCCTTCACGACCAGGATGATCGGGGACTGCTTGCCCATGCCGGTGGCGGCGTAAGTCCCGGCCTCAAGGATAGCGTTGAGCTTCTCCTCCTCGACGTGGTCGGGCTTGTAGGCGCGGCAGCTGCGGCGGGCCTTCAGGGTGGTCAAGGTTTGTGCCATGGCGGTACACGGCTCACGCATGAATGCGTGAGCCTGTCGCGCAAAATCTGCGGATTTTGCGCGAGGGAGGAAGGGACGCGGAAATTCGCGCCTGACGACACGAATT
>CADCAS010000023.1:1138-7001 GCA_902799465.1 uncultured Eubacteriales bacterium | reverse complement strand
CATGCACCGGCACAGCCGGTACATGTGATTGAAACAGGTACGATTCGTAACCTTTCTGTAAGATTTCAATCCGTCTTGTCATTCATGCGTGGGCCGTGCATGGCGGTATCCTCCTTTATATCGGTTCAGGAGCTCGCTCCGCCGCGCCGGGGGTATTCATCCGGACGGCGGCGTGATAGATAAAAATGCTGTTCATGGATGGGTTGTCTTTAGCGCTGTTCTCCCTCAAAGGCCATGTTCCACGATGTGCGGATGTCGTACAGCAGGCGCATGAGGGCGATGCTGTCGGCGGGGGTGTAGGCGGGGGCGATGCCCTCCTGCACGCGCCGGGAGAAGGCCCGGACCTCGTATTCAAAGCCGTTGATCTCAAAGGGCATTCGGACGGTCTCTCCGTTGACCGTCATCTCCTCCGCACACTGGAAGTCGGGCAGGACGATGGTCCCGGCGGACCCCTCGATGACCGCGCGGCGCTCGAGCTCCTGCCCGATGGTCTGGATGGATTCCGCGGTGATGCCGCCGGGGTAGGTGAGTATCAGTCGGCTGTATGCGTCCGTGCCATAGTCGTTGATCGTCAGCTCGGCAGTGGTGATCTCCGTGGGCTCCGCGCCGGTCACCAGCTGCAAAAAGCCCAGGTTGTAGATGCCGATGTCCAGCAGCGCGCCACCGCCGAGGGCTGAATTGAACTTGCGGTCCTTCCTGGCCCCCTGGGCGACGAAGCCATACTGACAGGCGACGTGCCTGAGCTGGCCGATCGCGCCCTCCCGGATGCGCCTGCGCAGCTCCGCGTACAGCGGCAGCATGCGGGTCCACAGCGCCTCCATGATGAACAGGCGCTTTTCCTCCGCCAGTTTGTAGAGCGATTCGGCCTGAACGGGATTTATGGTAAACGGCTTTTCGCACAGCACGTGCTTGCCGTGCTCCAGGCACAGCTTACAGTTTTCAAAATGCAGCGCGTTGGGCGTGGCGATGTAGACGCATTCGACCTCCGGGTCGGCGGCGAGCGCCTCATAGGAATCGTGGGCGCGGGGAATGGCAAACTGGTCGGCAAAGGCCCAGGCGCTGTCGGCGCGCCGCGATCCCACGGCGGCGAGCGTCTCACCGTCCATCTGGTTGATCGTCTGTGCAAACTTCCGGGCGATGGTCCCGGTGGCGAGTATGCCCCATTTCATGGCGTTCTCCTTTCCTGGGTCAGTTCGTGAGCGACCACTGTATGAGCTGGATCAGTATGGGCTGCAGCTTCCGCGCCTTGTCCGTCAAAGCGTACTCCACGCGGATGGGGACCTCCAGGTACTCCGAACGGGTGACGAGGCCGTCATCCTCCATCTCCCGGAGCGTCTTTGAAAGCATCGTGTTGGAGATGCCCCGTATGTTTTTGAGCAGTTCATTGTAGCGGCTCTCCCCGTTTGCGGACAGCGAGCAGAGGATGGGGAGCTTCCATTTTCCCCCGATGACGCCCAGCGCGCCCTGCAATGCGCAGGCCTCCGAGCAGGGGCAGTTGTGTGACTGTGACATGGCCTGGCCTCCAAGTAACCTGTTTCTTATTTGCTCATGATTAATTGAGTGATTGACAATCAGTCCAATGTCATATATAGTATAAACGATAGGGGAAATAGTTGTTTTGCAGGAAGAAGAGCCTGCCTGCAAAGCGGGTATTCAGCGAGGCGGTTTTCTTGGCGTCCCAGAACATATCGTGGTTGCCCCGCAGCAACACCTTTTTGACGGGCAGAGACAGGATATACTCGAAATCCTTCTCACATTCCGCGAGATTGCGCCCCCAGCTGTGGTCGCCGACGAGCACAAGGGTGTCATTCTCATGAACCACAGAGGCGCAGTTCTTCCCGAGCCGCGCCTCATGGTTTTTCCAGACCTTATCCGTCAACTGGCCCGGCGCCTTGAGCTGGGACTGGAAATGCAGATGCAGGTCTCCGATGGCATATAAACTCATGGCTGCAACTCAACTTTCATAACGACTCAATATCCGCAATACCGATGAAAGGTATCCGCGTCCAAAAAGATTCAGATGGTTCAGCAGATGGTAGAGGTTGTACAGGTCGCGCCTCTGCTCATAGCCGGGCTGGAGGGGGTTGACCTCCCGGTAGGCCGCGTAGAAGCGGGGATGGAACCCACCGAACAGCTCCGTCATGGCGAGATCGGCCTCCGCGTGGCCGACATAGACAGCCGGGTCGATCAGCCACGCCTGTCCGTCGCTGCCTGTGATAAAATTGCCCGACCACAGATCGCCGTGGAGGAGAGAGGGACGGGGCGGCTCCACCAGATAATCCTCCAGGTGATCGAGGAGGGACGTGATGCGCCTGCGGATCGCGGCATCGAAACAGCGCTCCGCGGACTTGAACTGCGGCGCGAGGCGACAGTCGCGATAGAATGCGATCCAGCTGTCGTGCGGAGCGTTTATCTGGCGGCTGGTTCCGATATAATTGTCCTTCACCCAGCCGAAGCGGCCCGCCGGAGCCCTGTGCATGGCTGCCAGATTGTGGCCGAATGCCTCCCAGAAATCATGCCTTTGCATGGCTGGCTCTACCCACTCCATGAGCAGATAGGCCCCATACTGCGGGTCACGTCCGGTGTCAATCACCTTGGGAATGCCGATTGCGCCCGTGGCGCGGAGCGCCTCCAGTCCATCCGCCTCCGCCTGGAAGAAGGCGGGATCGACAGACCTGTTTGCCTTCATGAATACCTGTGAGCCGTCGGCCAGGACGAGCTTATAGGCCTCGTTGATATCTCCGCCGGAGACGGGCGTTGCGCTCCGGAGGGGAGAACACAGATTCATCACGCTTCCTCCCTGTTGTTTTCATACCGCATCAGGATCGCGGATGACCCCTTGCTTTGATGGGGCCGGACACTGATGTCATTATAAGTGATATCCGGCGAGAGTGCAAGACGGACAGATGATTTTGTCGTCGAACACCCCGCGGTGGACGCGGAATCCCGCAGGGACAGCGCGGTGTCCGGGAGCGTCAGCGACAGCCTTGAGGCCGTAGAGACGCTGTGCGTGAACCTTGACGGCGTTGAGCTGCGTGGTGTATACTGTATTGGGTATGATACTGATCAGGATGTCCTCGTTGCCGCCTTCACGGCCATGCCGAAGGCAGGCAGACGGTGTGGGGCGTGCGGACGGACAGTCAGGATAAAGCAGAGGAGATACCGACATGAAAAGAGCATCCATCATTTTGGATAAGGACTATATCATCAGCCGCATCGACCCGCGCATCTACGGCTCCTTCATCGAGCACCTAGGCCGCGCGGTGTACGGCGGCATCTATGAGCCGGGACACCCCGAGGCCGACGAGCAGGGCTTCCGGAAGGACGTCCTGAAGCTGGTGAAGGACTTGGGCGTGCCGGTGGTGCGCTATCCCGGCGGCAACTTCGTCTCCGGCTTCAACTGGGAGGATTCCGTCGGTCCCGTCGATCAGCGCCCGATGCGGCTGGATCTGGCGTGGTTTACCACGGAGAGCAACGCCGTGGGCATGCATGAATTCTATGACTGGGCGAAGAAGGCGAATGCCGAGGTCATGTATGCCATCAACCTGGGCACCCGCGGCCCGGAACAGGCGCGCGACATCGTGGAGTACGCCAACCATCCAGGCGGCAGCAGGTTCTCCGACATGCGCATTGCCAACGGCAAGAAGGACCCGCTGGGCATCAAGCTGTGGTGCCTGGGCAACGAGATGGACGGCCCCTGGCAGATGGGCCACAAGACCGCCTCTGAGTATGGCCGCGTTGCCAACGAGTCCGCCAAGATGATGAAGTGGGTGGACCCCACCATCGAGTGCGTGGCCTGCGGCTCCTCCGCCTTCGACATGCCCACCTTCGGCGAATGGGAATATACGATGCTCAACGAGTGCTACGACAACATCGACTACGTCTCCCTGCATCGCTATTACGGCAACCCCACGGGCGACACCCCCGGCTTCCTGGCCCGCAGCATGGATCTGGACGGCTTCATCAAGACCGTGGTCGCCATCTGCGACGCGGTCAAGGGCAAGAAGCACTCCAAAAAGACCATCAATCTGTCCTTCGACGAGTGGAACGTCTGGTATCATTCCAACGCGCAGGACAAGGAGATCTGGAAGCGGGAGAAGTGGGGCCCGGCGCTGCCGCTGCTGGAGGACATCTACAATTTTGAGGACGCATTGCTGGCGGGTTCCATGCTCATCACCTTCCTGCGCAACGCGGATCGCGTGAAGGTCGCCTGCCTGGCCCAGCTGGTCAACGTCATCGCGCCCATCATGACCCGCAACGGCGGCGGGGCCTGGGCGCAGACCATCTACTGGCCCTTCCTGCACGCCTCGAAGTATGGGCGGGGCACAGCCCTTCGGGCGCTGGTGAACAGCCCGGTGTACGACTGCGCGGACTACGACGCCGTGCCGCTGATCGACGCTACCGCCACACTGTCGGACGACGGCAGCGTGACCGTGTTCTGCGTCAACCGCGATATGACCGAGGACTTCTGCCTCGATATCGACCTGCGCGCCTTCGGCGAACTGAAGCTGCAAGAGCACATACTGCTGCATCACGACGATGTCAAGGCTGTCAATACCGAGCAGAACCCGCGCAACGTCGCGCCGGTCCCCGGCCCTGGCGGCACGGTGGACAGCGGCAGGGCGCAGATCCGCATTCCCGCGCTGAGCTGGAATGTCATCCGATTTGCATGATCAAAAAGGGGGATGGGGATGCTGGCATCTCCATCCCCTTGTGTGTGTGGGGGGGGGGAGAACACCCGTGACTCAGTAGTTGCATATTCCAATTGGATCACATTTTTCTTGCCGAAATGCCTTGCAGATCAGGGCAAGAGAAGGCATGTTTTGCATACTGTTGAGACGCCACATGTTTGCAAGCGCAGTATGAAGCTGATTTGCAAGCAGTTTAATTCAAACCTTAGAATCCATTTGTATCGTCCTTTTATTATTCCCAATTGGTATCTATTCAGTTCTGCTGTAATAAGTGGAGATTGTACGAGGCAACGGGGAACGACCTCTCAGTCACCGACTTCGTCGGCGACAGGGCTCCCCTTCCAGGGGAGCTGTCAGCCGTTAGGCTGACTGAGAGGTCGTCCCCCGCAGCCTACCAAGTCTCTGTTTGTCGCAGAACTGAACAGTTACCCCAATTGAATCATATCAAACGATCAATATTCCCAAGCGCTTCCATAAGATGTTTATTCCAATCCTTGAAAACGATAAAAATATCCAGATGCGCTGCAAGATGACAAACAAAGGAGATATAACAGCAGATACAATGAATGCTGTTATTTGACTGACAAAAATACACTTTGAATCGCGGCACTTAGCTGGATTTCAGCGGGTGACACCGCCTGAGATGTCGCAAAATCATGAGATTTGCGACTGCCCTCATCGTGCCCGTTTTACAGGTATTCCGGGCTCTTCCTGCCACACGCTGACGGCTTAAAACGACGCGGCGAGCTTCTCCAGTGCGGCGCGCATGAGCTCCATTCCGCTGTGGACATAGAAGTCCATGGTCGTTTGGATCGTGCTGTGCCCCATCAATGTACTCACAGTTTTGAGCTCCGTGCCGAGCTGGATCAGGCGCGTCGCAAAGCTGTGACGCAGGGTGTGGAAATGCCCTCCGTTGATGCCGACCTTCTGAAGCAGCTTCGCAAACCGGCGCTGTACAGTCCGGGGATCGGCGGCTTTGTTTTCTTTTCCAAAAACAAATTGGTTCTCACCGTGCGTTTTCTGCCATTCCTTCAAAAGCTCGACCAACTCATCCGGAAGCGGGATCGCGCGCATGGACACGGCTCACGCATGAATGCGTGAGCCTGTCGCGCAAAATCTGCGGATTTTGCGCGAGGGAAGAAGGGACGCGGAAATTCGCGCCTGACGACACG
>CADCAS010000023.1:0-1118 GCA_902799465.1 uncultured Eubacteriales bacterium | reverse complement strand
GCTGGTACCGATTCCCAGTCGAAATCGCAAGCGATTTCTTTGTGGGAATCCACATGCACCGGCAAAGCCGGTACATGTGATTGAAACAGGTACGATTCGCAACCTTTCTGTAAGATTTCAATCCGTCTTGTCATTCATGCGTGGGCCGTGTGCGCATGGACTTTTGTGTCTTTGGCTCGCCCACCATGACCGCGCTCTTTTCGTTGCGCCTGACGCGCTGCGCGGTACAGCGCACCAGTAGCGCCTTCTTCTCCCAATCGATATCCGTCCATCTCAAAGCGCAGACCTCGCCGAGGCGCACGCCGGTATACATGGCAAAGATTGAAGGAAAATCCTGGCTGTCAATGATTCTTTTTAGCTCGTCCGGAGTAAATACCCGTTGCTCGCTGCGGTTTGACGTGATTTTGATCTTGCGGCAGGGGTTTTGTGTATGTGTCCTTCCTCCTGGGCATGGCGCATGATGCTGTTCAAGAGTCCCAAAGCGCTCCTTCGGGTGCTGGACGACAAGCCCCTGTGTTCCATAGAAAAAAGAAATTCCTGCACTAACGCCGGTGTAATAGCGTCTATGCAGGAACCTCTGAAATAAGGAATCAATTGATTCTTGAGCGTGCTTTCGTAGGTCTGCCAGGTCGATGTCTTGACCGTTCCCAACACTTCCTCCTCCAACCACTTTGCGGCGTACAGAGGAAACAGGAGAATCGGGCGGTTATCCGGAGTGGGGGGATGCGCTTTCAACCAGTCCGACATCGCTTCACATTTCCTGGCTTTCGCTTCATTGTAAGTCTTTCCAAAGACAGACTTGAACTACGTCGTTCCATTTTCACGCTTCCCGATGGGGAATCTTGCCTCCCATCGACCATCCTTCCTGTGGTAGATGTTCTCGCCGCGTCTGCACATATCGTTTCCCTCCTGTATGCTACAAAAATAGCGCTTTTGTTATGTAGTGCTCAGTTGACGGCTCATTTGACGGCTTAAAAAACTGTGTACAATCAGATGCTTAACGACCCTTTCGGTTCTGTCCGGTCACTTGCCAAAGTAAACGCAGTAATGACAGAGTAAATGCAAGAGGGTTCGTTTAGTCTGTCAAAAAAGTGGAGACGATAAGTGCGAGATACCAA
>CADCAS010000022.1 GCA_902799465.1 uncultured Eubacteriales bacterium | reverse complement strand
TTAGGAATGAGGAATTAGGAATTATAAATGGCTAGGCTGCGCAGGGGCGGCGATGCGCCGCCCGCCCGGTAGTCTGTATTGTATCGGTATATGGCGGGCAGCCATTGGCCGCCCCAACAACGCGCGGCAGCTGCTATTAATTCCTCATTCCTAATTCCTAATTCTCCCAGATAAATCCCAATTTATCACAACAGGACTGAATAAATACAAAGCAAGAACGGATTTATAGCCAAACGCGATGAACAAAACCAAGATCAACAGAATCCTCACCGCGGCGCTGCTGGCGCTGGCGTTTGCGGGGAGCGGGATCACCACCATTGGGACGGCGCTGGACGCGCGGGCGGCGCTGCCGGTGTATTTGGCGGCGGCGCTGGCGGCGGTGAGCTGCGCGCTGATGAGCTATTCGGCCCTCACCGTGGCGCCGGGGCTGGTGCTGCTGGGCGCCTCCTCCGCGGGGTGGGTACTGACCCACCTGCCCGACCTGCGCGCCATTCCCACCTTTCTGGCGGCGTGGCAGGGGCGGCAGGCGGACGCGGTTCGGGTGTCCGCGGGCATACAGGCGATGCTGGTGTGCGCGGCGCTGCTGTCGGGGCTGCTGTTCTACGCCCTGCTCTACCGGCCCGGCTTCACCGGGCTGGCCATCATGTTCCTGGCCTCCATGCTGGTGTTCAGCCACGGCATGTCCCAGACCGCGTCCATCGCCGCCACCCTGCCCGGGCTGGCGGCGGGCGCGGCGGCCTTTGCCCTGGGCGGCGGCGCGCCGCGGGAGGGCCTGCCCCTGCGGGTGCTGATTCCCTCGGCGCTGGCGGTGGCGCTGGCGCTGATGCTCTCCCCAGCGGGCCGGGTGACCTGGCAGCCGATGGAGGACCTGGCCAACCGGGTCCGCGCCGTATTCGAGCAGTACTTCAACTTCACCCACGAGCGCATCGCCTTCTCCATCAGTGAGGAGGGCTACAACCACGGCGGCGAGATCGAGGGCCAGGCGGTGTCCATGCTGGGCGGCCCGGCCAATCCCGACCCCAGCCCCGTCATGCGGGTGACGGGCGACGGCGACCTGCTGCTGCGGGGCACCATCCGCGCCACCTACACCGGCTATTCCTGGGTCGACACCGTGCCCAAGAGCCGCTACCTCTACTATGACCTCACCCACCGCGCGGTCCGGGACCGGGTGTTCAACCTGAACTTCGACCCCGCGGGCGGCTTCGAGGACATCACCGGCGAGGTGGAGCTGCTGGACTCCTCCACCAGCACGCTGTTCGTGCCCGGGCGGCTGGCGCGGTTCGACATGGACCTGGCCAACGCGGTCTACTACAACTCCTCCGGCGAGATGTTCATGGCGCGGGAGGCCGTCGCCGGGGACCGCTACGGCGTCACCTCCCGAAGCCCGGTGTTCGGCGCAGCCCTGCGGCAGGCGGCGCTGGAGGCGGAGAAAGGCAGCGATCCCCAGTACGACGCCATTCTGGACGCCCACACCCAGCTGCCCCAGGGCATCGAGCAGGGGCTGTACCGGCTGACGATGGAGATCGTGAACGGCCAGGACAGTGCCTACGACCAGGCCCTGGCCATCATGGGCTTCCTCAAGCGGAACATGCGCTACAGCCTGGACGTGGAGTACCCGCCCCAGGGCCGCGACTTCGCCTCCTGGTTCGTGATGGAATCCCAGACCGGCTATTGCAGCTACTTCGCCACCGCCATGGCGGTGATGGGGCGGCTGGCGGGGCTGCCCACGCGCTACGTGGAGGGCTACTACGCCCGCCCCGGCGAGGACGGCACGGTCACCCTCACCGGCATGGACGCCCACGCCTGGGCGGAGGTGTACCTCCGGGGCCTGGGCTGGGTGCCCTTTGACGCCACCAACGGCGGGCCCGGCGCGGGCAGCGGCGGCGGCGAGACCGGCGAGGAGCGCTACGGCTACGGCCAGGGCGAGCAGGACACCGGCGAGACCCCCTTCGAGGACAACTCCGACGACATGGACGGCGAGACGGAGGACGAAGCCTCCACGCCCCCCGATTCTGATGAGAGCGACGACCAGGAGGACCAGCAGGACCCCGAGGACAACCCCGAGGATACCCCCGAGGACGAGCCGGAGTCGGACGACGGCCTCCCGCCGGACCTCCCCCCGGAGGACGGGAACGCGGGCGGCGCGTCCTGGCTGCTGCTGCCGCTGATTCTGATCGCGCTGATCCTCGCGGGCCTGTGGGTGCGACGGCGTCTGCGCCGGGCCGACCCCATGGCGCTCTGCGCCGAGACCCGGCGCGCTCAGCAGGCCGCGATGATCGCATACCGCGCCAACCTGACGCTGCTTGCGCACATGGGCCAGTCCCCCCAGAACGGCGAGACCCCGGACGCCTTCGTGGAGAGGGTCTGCAAGGACCTGAACAACCCCGACTACGCCGACTTCGTCCGCGCCGTCAGCTACAGCCGCTACGGCGGACGCCCCCTCAAGAAGGAGCACGTGGAGGTGGGCCTGCGCGCCTACCGCACGTTCCTCAAATCCATGCGCCCCGCCGAACGCGCCCGCTTCACCCTGACCCGCGTCCTGCGGGGGCTGGGAGATTTTGAGAGCATACCGTAGCGGTTGGACTACAGACGGGGATATGGCGGAGCGAAACAGGAATTAGGAATGAGGAATTAGGAATTAGGAATTGAAGATAGCGGCTGCCGCGCACCCATAGAAGCGTCAGCCTGATACCTGCATGACAGATACAGCCTTGTGAGCGGCGCAATACCGCCCCTGCGCAACCAAGCCATTTATAATTCCTAATTCCTAATTCCCAATTCCTAATTTTTCTAAATCCCAAATCGACTACCAATATACCGGGAGGTTCAATATGTACTACTACATGGGCATCGACGTGGGCACGCAGGGCGTGCGTTGCGTGGTATCGGACGCGGGCGGGCAGCTGGCGGCGGCCCGGTCCGTGGGCTTTGAGCGGCTGAACATCGCCGAGACCCCCGGCTGGTACGAGCAGTCCCCGGCCCACTGGCAGGCGGCGGCGGAGACGGCCATCGCGGACTGCGTGGGCCAGCTCAAGGACAAGGGCATCGCCCCGGAGGCCGTGCGGGCTATCTCCATCGACGGCACCAGCGGCACCGTCGTCCCGCTGGACGCGGCGCACCGGCCGCTGATGAACGGCATCATGTACAACGACCCCCGCGCCAGGGAGCAGGCGAAGCGGGTCCACGCGGCGCTCTCCGGCCAGGAGCGCAAGCTGGGCTATACCTTCGGCGCGTCCTATTCGCTGCCCCGGGTGCTGTGGGTGATGGAGGCGCGGCCTGAAATCTATGAAAAGACCGCGCTGTTCGCCCACCAGGCGGACTACGTGGCGGGGCTGCTGTGCGGGGAGTACGCCGTGTCGGACTACTCCAACGCCTTGAAGACCGGCTACGACCTGATCGACGGCCGCTGGCCTGGCGAGATCAGTGGTGCGCTCGGCTTCGACGCGGGCAGGCTCCCCCGCATCGTGCGTCCCGGCGAGGCCATCGCCCCCGTGTCGAAGGACGCCGCCCGGCGCCTGGGTCTGTCCACCTCGACGATGGTCACCGGCGGCTCCACCGACGGCTACGCCTCCGCGCTGGCCGCCGGCGCGGTGAAGCCCGGGGACTGGGCCTCCATCATCGGCACTACCTTTGTGCTGAAGGGCGTCACCCGGGACCTGGTGATCGACCCCAGCGGCTCCTCCTACTCCCACCGCCTCCCCACCGGGGCGTGGCTGCTTGGCGGGGCGGGCAACATCGGCGGGCGGGTGCTCAACGGCGTCGCCAACGGGCGTCCCTTCGACGCGCTCAACGCCGAGGCCGAGGCCCTGATCCCCACCGGCGTCCGCTGCTATCCCCTGCCCGGGAAGGGCGAGCGCTTCCCCTTCGTGGACCCGGACTGTGAGCCCTTCTACATCGGCGACCTCACCGGCGGCAGACTCTATCCCGCCGTGATGGAGGGCGTGGCCTTTGCCGAAAGGCTGGCGCTGGAGCGCATGCAGGCCCTGGGCTGCGCGGTGGGCGATGCCATCTGCGCCGCCGGCGGCGCGTGCCGCAGCGACCTGTGGCTCAAAATCCGCGCAAGCGTCCTCGACCGGCAGATCAAGGTGCCCGCCGTGGTGGACGCCGCCATGGGCTCCGCGCTGCTGGCCGCCTCCGCCGATCTGGGCGGGCTGGAGGCCGCCGCCGCGTCCATGCTCCGCTATGACAAGATCGCGGACCCCGACCCCAGGCTGACCGCGGCCTACGCGGACATCTACGGGCGGTTCTTAGAGGACGTTCGGAAGATCTACGGGGTTGAGTGCTGATATACAGGAGGCTGACGCCATGAGCATTTTCAAGGACTGCGACGTCCGCGGCATCTACCCCGCGGAGATCGACGAGACGGCGGCGTACCGCATTGGGCGGGCGCTGGCGACGCTGTACCCTGAGGCGCGGCTGCGTGTGGGCGGCGACGTGCGGGTGTCCACGCCCACCCTCAAGACGGCGCTGATCACGGGCCTGACGGACGGCGGCGTCCATGTGGAGGACCTGGGGACCATCCCCACCCCGGCGCTGTACTTCGCGCTGGCCAAGGGGGACTGCGACGGCGGGGCCACCGTGACCGCCAGCCACAACCCGCCCAAATACAACGGCGTCAAGTACATGATGGGCGAAAACCCCGTCACCCGCAGGGACATCGACGCCCTCAAGGCGGTATACGAGACCGGCGGCTTCGCGGACCGGAAGGGGAGCCTGTCCCGTCTGGACATACTGCCCGACTATCTGGCCGCGCTGAAGCGCCGCTTCAGGGCGCAAAGGCCCCTGAAGGTCGTGGTGGACGCGGGCAACGGGGCCATGAGCCGGGTCGCGCCCGAGGCGTTCCGGCAGAGCGGGTATCAGGTCGTCGAGCTGTTCTGCGAGCCCGACGGGACCTTCCCCAGCCGCGACCCCAACCCCGCGCAGTACGAGCACCTGGGCGCGGTCTGCGCCAAAGTGGCGGAGATGGGCGCGGACTTCGGCGTGGCCTTCGACGGCGACGGCGACCGGGCGGTGTTCATCGACGAGACGGGCGTCGCGGTGCAGAACGAGCGCTCCCTGGCGCTGTTCATCCGCCACCTGCTGAAGGACCGTCCCACCCCGGTGGTGTACGACCAGAAGTCCTCCTCCGCGGTGAAGCGCGCCACGCTGGAGATGGGCGGCACCCCCGTGCCCGAGCGCAGCGGCCACGCCTTCATCAAGCGCCGGTTTCTGGAGCTGGGCGCGGCGGTGGCGGGGGAGGTCAGCGGCCACTTCTTCTTCGGCGAGCTGGGCTACGACGATGGCCTGTTCGCCGCGCTGATGATGGCGGACATCCTCGTCGCCGCTGACCGGCCCCTGTCGCGCCTCGCCGGAGACATCGTCATCCCGCCCATCACCCCGGACCTCCGCGTCCACTGCCCCTACAGCCAGCAGGACGCCTGGCTCGAGCGCATCGAGGCCCTCGCCGGGACCCAGCCCTGCGCCGTGAGCCACATGGACGGCGTGCGCATGGAGTTCGACCACGGCTGGCTGCTGGTTCGCAAATCCGTCACCGCCGAGCAGATCACCCTCCGCGCCGAGGCGGACACTGAGGCGCGCCTCCGGGAGATCCTGAAAATGGCCGCCGAAGCGCTGCCCGAGGAGGCGCGTGAGAAATTGGGGTTTAGCCTGGGGAAAGGGATTAGGGATTAGGAATTAGGGATTAGGGAACAGGGAACAGGCAACAGGGAACAGAAAACAGGGAACAGGAATGGCGGCTGCCGCGAACGCAGCAGGGGCGGCGATCCGCCGCCCGCCATATACCGATACTTTCGGTACGACCTGGCGGGCGGCGCATCATCGCCTCGACATGACTAAGCTATTCCTGTTCCCTGTTGCCTTTTGCCTGTTCCCTGCTGCCTGTTGCCTGTTGCCTGTTCCCTGCTGCTTGCTGCCTGCTGCCTGCTGCCTGTTGTCTCATTCCCTGTTCCCTAATTTAATATCCTGTTAATACGCTACCACAGCATTGACACGGAACCGACTTGAATATATAATACCTATATAATTCATATTTATCTATGAATTGTTAATTCTTTTGTGGTTTTTGCAGCTTTGGGATTTCTGAAACTGCACCAAGACACGGGAGGGGTTTTACATGAGTAAGAGCGCTGCGATGACGGCCCTCTTGATGCTGACGGGGACGGCTCTGGCGGAGTCGTCGGGCGGATTCCTGGACGGCGTGGCGACGGTCAACAACGCGGTCAACGGCGTGGTCTGGGGCGTGCCGGCCCTGATTCTGCTGGCGTTCGTGGGCATACTGATGACGGTGCTGACGAAGGTGTTCCAGCTGACCCACATCCGCCACTGGATGCGGCGCACCATCGGCGCGGTGTTCAGCGAGCCGCACGTCACAGGGCACACCGCGGACAAGTCCATCTCCCAGTTCCAGTCGCTGTGCACGGCGCTGGCGGCCACCGTGGGCACGGGCAACATCGTGGGCGTCTCGGGCGCGATCATGGTGGGCGGCCCGGGCGCGGTATTCTGGATGTGGGTCATCGCCTTCTTCGGCATGATGACCAACTACTCCGAGAACGTGCTGGGCATCTACTACCGCCGCAAGAACACCAAGGGCGAATGGGCCGGCGGCGCGATGTACTATCTGCGGGACGGCCTGGGCGGCTACAAGGGCATGAAGGGCGTGGGCAGCGTGCTGGCCCTGCTGTTCTCGCTGTTCTGTCTGATCGCCTCCTTCGGCATCGGCAACATGACCCAGGTCAACTCCATCTCCGGCAACATGGCCACCGTGTTCCACGTGCCCACCTGGGTGACCGGCGTGGTGGTGATGGTGATGGTGGGCCTGGTGGTGGTGGGCGGTATCAAGCGCATCGCCTCCGTCACCGAGAAGATCGTGCCCTTCATGGTCATACTCTACATCCTCGGCACCCTGGTCATCTTCTTCACCAACATCGGCAAGCTCGGCGCGGTGTTCTCCGCGATCTTCAAGGGCGCGTTCGCCGCGAAGGCCGCCGGCGGCGGCATCATGGGCTACGGCATCAAGCTGGCCATCGAGCAGGGCATGAAGCGCGGCGTTTTCTCCAACGAGGCGGGCCTCGGCTCCTCGGTCATGGTGCACTCGTCCTCCAACGTCAAGGAGCCCGTCCAGCAGGGCATGTGGGGCATCTTTGAGGTGTTCGCGGACACCATCATCGTCTGCACCCTCACCGCCTTCACGGTGCTGTCCTCCGGCCTGGTGGACCTGAGCACCGGCGTCACCCTGGCCGAGTACAACGGCGTGGTGCTGACCAAGGCCAACCTGGTCTCCACCGCCTTCAACATCCGCTTCGGCTTCATCGGGTCCGCCTTCGTGGCCATCTCCGTCATGCTGTTCGCCTTCTCCACCGTGCTGGGCTGGAGCCACTACGGCACCACCGCCGCGGAGTACCTGTTGGGCGAAAAGCGCACCGTGCCCTATCGGGTGATCTTTGTGCTGCTGGTGTTCGGCGGTGCGGTGATGGGCGACAACCTGGCATGGGACCTGGCCGACACCTTCAACGGCCTGATGATGATCCCCAACCTCATCGGCGTCATCGCCCTCTCCGGCGTGGTCATGCGCATCACCCGCAACTACACCGCGCGCGTGCTCCACGGGAAGAAGATCGAGCCCATGCTCTCCGCCTTCCCCGACATCCAGCGCGAGCAGGCCGCCCGCACGGATGTGGAGTGAGTGGGTCAGAAGATCGCATATGAAAAGGGATTGGAAACAGCCGCGGGGCTGTTTCCAATCCCTTTTGTGTTGCGCGGGGGGATAGGGGATAGGGAACAGGGAAAAGGGAAAAGGGAAAAGGGAAAAGGGGAACGGCTGCCGCGCATACCACATGGGACAGCCTGAGTCATCTTTCGTATACCGAAGCAATGCGTACTTTCTGGCGGGCGGCACAATGGCCGCCCCTACAGCGTGCGCGGCAGCGGCTATTCCGTTCCCCTTTTCCCTTTTCCCTGTTGCCTTTTCCCTGAACCGATATACCGTGATTGAACGCTTATCCCCTCATCCTACCCGATCGCTTCCCGCAGCGGCTCCACGTCCAGCAGCTCGGTATCGCGGATCAGATCGTAGAGCGGGGAGAGGACCCGTTTGACGCCGCCGGGGATGTCGGACTCGGCGTGGAGGACCATGACGGGGTCATGGACGGACATGCGCAGCTGGAACCAGGCGTTGTTGATGCCGCCGTCCAGGTTGAAGGTGATGCGCACGCCCTCGCGGCTGTCGGGGGCCATGCGCCACTCGGGGTTGTTCAGGGTGTGGGAGAGTATGATCTCCACCACCTCCTGGCACGCGGCGGCGGGGTCCTCCTCGTCCAGTATGCACAGGCGCAGGGAACGGGATTCCACGGCCTCGCTGAGGTCGGCCAGGGGATCGAACACGGTCTTGCCCTCCCGCTTGCAGTCCAGCGCGCGGCAGGCCACCCGCAGGGCCAGGTACAGCCCGTCGTCGAGGAAGGCGTTTTCCCGGAAGGCGGCGTGGCCGGTGGTCTCGATGGCCAGCGGGCAGTCGATCCCCTCCCGGTTCAGGCGCATGGCCTCCCGGATGACGTTGCGGTTGCCGCGCTTGAAGCGGTAGTGTATGCCGCCCCACTCGGCGATGAAGGCGGACAGCCCGGTGCTGGTGACGCTGTCGGTCACGATGGTCAGCCCGGGCTTCTGCTCCAGCAGCATCACCGAGACCAGCGCGATCAGCCGGTTGCCGTCCACCGCGCGCCCGGTGTGGTCGCACAGCCAGAGGCGGCTGCCGTCGGCCACGAAGCGCATGCCCATGTCCGCGCCGAAGCGGGCGGTCTCCGCGCCCAGGTCGGCGTTGGGGACGCGCTCGATGTCCGCGCCCAGGTCCTCCAGCAGCCCGGCAAAGAATTCGCCGCCGGGGGTGGCGGTGTCCACCGCGACGTACAGCCCCAGCAGGGGCTTCAGCGCGTCGTCCTCCAGCAGCACCGCGGCGCGTTCGATCATGGCCTGCCGGTAGTCGGCCATCATGTCGCGTCCGGTGACCAGGCGCTCGGGCACCGCGTCGGCGGCGGCCATGCGCAGAAGCAGCGTCACGTCCGCGTCGGTGAGCCCGTCGTCGGATGTCATGAACTTGAAGCCGTTGATGTCGTCGGCGTTGCGCCCGCCGGTGACCATCACCGCGCCGTCCAGCCGGTCCGCATCCCCGTCCAGGGTCACGCCGCGAAACAGCGCGGGCAGGGCGCAAAGCCCGCCGTCCATCACGTCGCTGTCGGCGGCGGTGATGCCCCGGCTCAGCGCGGCCTTCAGCCGTGCTCCCGAGGGCCGGGCGTCGCGGCCCACGCCGATGCGCAGCTTGTCCGGGGTGGTGCGCAGGCGCTCGGCCAGCATCCGCGCAAAGGCATAGCCGATGCGCGCGCAGGTGTCGTCCGTCAGGTTCTCCTCGCGGCTGCGAATGTACGAGCCGCTTCGCAGTTTCAGAAACTTCGTACTGTCGGTATCCACAAAAACTCCTTTCGTCGTGGGGGGGAGCGCCTGCGCGGAAAAGGGGGAACAGGGGAACGTTCGTCAGCGTTCATGTTTACCTTTCGCTATGTGGATAAACTGGGATTTGTTGAATTAGGAATGAGGAATGAGGAATTAGGAATTAATAGTGGCTGCCGCGCACTCTGTAAAGGCGGCGTATCACCGCCCCTACGCAGCCAAGCTATCTCAATTCCTAATTCCTAATTCCCAATTCCTAATTCTCCTCGACAAACCCCCGTTCATACCACCGGGTAAACAGGAACACTACCGAACGCCCCACTCCCCATTCAACCCCTGGCGGGCCGCGGTCTCGCGGGGGCGGACGCCATTTCATCGTCCTCGTTGGGGATATCCCGGACATAGCGGTAGAGCGGGGCAAGCTGCTGGAAGCCCTCGGCCAGGAGGTCCACCAGGGCGGGGGATTTGAGCAGGGAGAAGTCCTCGATGTTCCGAACAAACCAGAAGCTGCGGATGGGGTACCAGTCCGCCAGGGCGGGGTGGAGGTTCTCGGGCCGCTTCATGCGCTTGAAGGCGTTCAGGTGCAGGTCGAAATCCCGCTCCAGGGGCTGGATGAGGCCGAGCACCGTCTCAGGTTCGGTGACCATCCGCCGCCGAAAGCCGTTCATGTGGGGCTTGTATTCCTCGTAGAAGCCCATGCCGAAGCTGGACTCCCGGGCGCTGATGTCGAAGTAGAAGCCGGGGTTGACGCGCTCCGGCTGGGCGGGGCGGCGCAGCTTGAGCCACATGTAGTCCTTGTAGGGGGACTTGTCCCGTGCGTAGCGCAGATCCCGGTTGATGCGGGAGACCACGCGGTTGGGCCGAAGCTCGATCTCGTCGTCGATCTCCGTCATGACCTCGGAAAGCGCCCCCGCCAGCTCGAGGCAGGGCTGCCGCACGGCCCGGACGTACCAGTCGTGGTTGGCGTGGAAGAACTCCGTGTTGTTGTTGAAGGCGATGGCCATGAAGAACTCAAAGGTCTCATCGGTGAAGCCGTTGAACATATCGCTGCCTCTCTGTGGTAAAAGAAATCATGCGCCCTTTCGCTTTTTGGACGCCCTTTTCCCGTCGCTCCTGCCCTTGCCGCGGCGCTTCTGGGCGGCGCGGCGGCGGTCCTGGCGGGCGCGGAGGGAGGTGACCAGCAGCAGGGTGAACATGGACACCAGCGCGGCGGAGGCGACGATGAGCAGTATGGTGAAGGTGGAGCGGTTGCTGAGCTTGACAGAGGTCCCCTCCAGCTGCATGCGCTCGCTGTCCAGCGGCTCGGGCGGCTCCCCGCCGGGGGTGACGACCACCTCCACCGGCTCGGCGGAGACGGTGCGGGTGTGGCCCTCGGCGTCCAGATAGTTGAGGCAGAAGATGTACTGCCCGTCCTGCCGGACCTCATAGGTCACGCTGAACCGGGACGGCTCCCCGGTGGGCAGCACGGCCACCTCCCGGGCGGTCCCGCGCTCGGCCTCGTAGAGGGAGAGCCCCTTGGCGGCGGCGGTGCCCGTGTTGGTGACGGTGATGTCGAAGGTGACGTTCCCGGGCCGGGAGATGCGGGGGGTGCGGGCCTCGGCGGTCATGCGCAGCTCCACGGTGCGCTCGGGCTGGTCGTCGGTCAGGGCGCGGGTGTCGGTGACGAAATCCACCGATTCCCCGGCCTGGCTGACGCCAGTCACGCGCCAGCGGTATTCCCCGGCCCCGCGCACAGGATACGTGAAGGCCACCTCCACCGGCGCGCCCCCCCTGGGCAGGCGTATGCCGTCGGCGATGACCCCGCCGTAGACGTCGTCCAGCACGGTGACGTCCTCGTAGTCGTCGTTGCCGCGGTTGGACAGCATCAGCACCGCGTCGGCGCGGTCCGGATCGAAGGCGGAGCGCCCCAGCGAGAACTCGGCGTCCAGCGCGCTCTGGGACAGGCGGATCACCACCGGCTCCAGCTGCCGCGCGACGGTCTCCCCGGAGGGGGTCACGTACTCCAGACTGGCCTCGGACTGGCACTCCATGTTTACGGTGACGCGGCTGATGAAGTTGCGGGTCGCGCCGATGGGCAGCTGCTCCAGCCGCCCGGTGAAGTCGCCCAGCGCGTCGCGCACGTAGATGGCACTGACGGGCACGTTGCCGTTGTTGGTCACCCGGTAGGTGATGGTGAGCTGGCTCCCGGCAGGCACGTAGCGCGAGGACACCTGGCGGGTGAAGTCCACCTCGGGCCGGGCGTCGCCCTTGGTCACCGCGGCGGACAGCGCGTGGGTCACCTTCTCGCCGTCGGGGGCGTCGTGGCTCAGGACGTAGCGCACGCAGCCGTCGTCCAGCTCCTCCTGGGTCACCGCGTGGGGCCGCACCAGGGTCTGGCTCTCGCCCGCGCCCAGCTGGCCCACGGGTTCCGACAGCGTGCCGTCGGCGGAGGTCAGGTAGATGTTCTTCACGTCCGACCCGGTGTTGTTGGCGATGACGAAGGTCATGGTGGCGTCGCTGGGGCCCACCATCTCCGCGGGACTGATGGTAAACGTCACGTCCAGCCCGCCCTCCGCCAGCGCATTCGCCCCCAGCAAAAGCCCCAACACCAGCCATACCCGCGCCCAGCGCAGGAACAAACGCATCCTCACCCGCACAAACCCCGTCTCTACATACAAATCCTATGTTATATTTTAATTGATTATGTGGGGAAATGTCAAGGGGGGAATGGGAAATAGGGATTAGGGATTAGGGAAAGGATGAGGGAACAGGGAACAGGCAACAGGCAACAGGGAACAGGGAACAGGGAACAGGCAACAGGGAACAGGCAACAGGGAACAGGAATGGCCGCTGCCGCGCGCATTCAGGGGCGGCGCATCGCCGCCCCTGCGGTGCCAAGCTATTCCTGTTGCCTGTTGCCTGTTCCCTGTTCCCTGCTGTAGCCTTGAACAGTCGATATTCATTTGCCGGGCGTCAATCCCTCCAGCGCCTCCACGACCTTGGCGAAGCCCATGCCGAGGGAGGACTTGACCAGGACGGTGTCGCCGGGGCGGATGAGCGTGGGAAGGGCCTGTATGAGGGCGTCGCGTGTGTCGAAGCCCACGGCCTCGCCCCCGGCGTCCCGCGCGCCCTGAGCGATCAGCTGGCCCAGCGGGCCGCCGCCCAGCACCAGGGAGGCGCCGCCCTTCGCGGCATACGCGCCGATCTCGCGGTGCAGACGCTCGCCCTCGGGCCCCAGCTCCAGCATATCCCCCAGCACGCAGACCCGGCGGCCCGGCATGGAGGCCAGCGAATCCACCGCGGCGCGAACGGAGTTGGGGTTGGCGTTGTAGCAGTCGCTGACGATGGTGAACCCGTTGGCGGGGATCACACGGGCGCGGTTGCCCACGGTGTGATAGTCGGCGATGCCCGCGGCGATCTCGTCGCTGGTCAGGCCCAGCGCCAGGCCCACCGCCGACGCCGCCAGCGCCGCGTAGACCAGGTGCACGCCATAGCCGGGGATGCGAAGGTCGAACTGCCCGCCCGCGTGGCGGACCGTGCAGACCGTGCCGTCCACGCCGTTGACGGAGATGTTCTCGGCGCGCACGTCGTTGTCTGGGCCCTTGCCGTAGGTCACCCGCCGCTGGCCGGGGTCAAAGCCCGCCAGCAGGTCGTCGTCGCCGTTGAGGATCAGCAGCCCGTCCTTCGGCATGCCCTCCACGATCTCGCCCTTGGCGCGGAGCACGCCGGGGCGGTCCCCCAGGAACTCCAGGTGGGCCTCGCCGATGACGGTGAACACCGCGATGTCGGGACGCACGATGTTCGTCAGCCGCCGCATCTCGCCGAAGTGGTTGATGCCCAGCTCCACCACCGAGACCTGGTGATGATCCTCCAGCCGCAGCAGCGTCCACGGCACGCCCAGCTCGTTGTTGTGGTTGCCCTCGGTGCGATGGGTGTCGAACCGCCGGGACAGCACCGCGGCGATCATCTCCTTGGTGGTGGTCTTGCCCACGGACCCGGTGATGCCGATCACGGGGATGCGGAAGCGGCTGCGATGCCACGCGGCGATGGCCCCGATGGCCTTGAGCGAGGACTCCACCACGATGCAGGGCGTCTCTCCCGCCTCCGGCTCCCGCTCGGAGACGCAGGCGGCCGCGCCCTTCGTCAGGCAGTCCTTCATGAACCGGTGCCCGTCCACGCGCTCGCCCCTGAAGGCCACGAAAAGCGCGCCCGGCGCGGCGGTGCGGCTGTCGCTGGTGACGAAGGTCACGGTCTGATCGAGCGCGGCTTCATCCCCCACATAGCGCCCGCCGCAGGCGTTCACGGCGTCCCTCAGCAGAAACGGCTTCATGCTTTGGCCCCCTTCACGGCGTCGTCCACGATGATCTGGCACAGGCTCTTGTAGTCAATGCCGGCGGCGGCGGCCTCCTGGGGCATGAGGCTGGTGGGCGTCATGCCGGGCAGGGTGTTGATCTCCAGGAAATACACGTCGCCGTTTTCATCCACGATGTAGTCGGACCGGGAGTAGGTCTTGAGGCCCAGCAGCCCGTGGACCTTCACCGCCACCCGCCGCAGCTCCGCCTCGATGGCGGGGTCGATGGGGGAGGGGCAGATCTCCACGGTGGCCCCGGCCTGGTACTTGTTGATGTAATCGTAGAAGCCGCGCTTGGGGCGGATCTCGATGGAGGGCAGGCCCTGGCCCCGCAGCACGCCCACGTCGACCTCGCGGCCCCGGATGTACTGCTCCACGATGACGCGGCCCAGGGGACGGTTCTGCTCCAGCGCGTCGGACAGCTCCGCCTGGTCGTGGGCGATGGCCACGCCGATGGAGGAGCCGCTGTCCACGGGCTTCACCACGCAGGGCAGGCCGACGTTCATGGCCTGCATCAGGGTGTCGCCCCTGTCGTAGTACACCATCTGCCACTTGGGGGTGCGCACCCCGGCGCCGGCGGCCAGCTGCTTGGTCAGGTCCTTGTCCATGGCGATGGCGCTGCCCAGACAGCCGGAGCCGGTGTAGGGGATGCCCATCAGCTCCAGCGCCGCCTGGATGCGGCCGTCCTCGCCGCACGCGCCGTGCAGGCCCAGGAACACCACGTCCGCCAGGGCGCACAGCTCGAACACGCCCTTGCCCACCAGGCTGGGACTGCGCCACTTCCGGGAGGCCTTCACCGCCTCCAGATCCGGCTCCAGCTTGCCCACCTCGGCGTCCACCAGCTCGGGCAGCCTGTCAAACAGCTCCTCCACAGGGATGTCCACGTCCTCCAGGCCGTAGAACATGTCCACCAGCAGCGCCCGGTGGCCCAGCTCCCGCAGCGCCTTGCAGATCAGCGTGCCGCTGGTGATGGAGACATTGCGCTCCATGCTCAGCCCGCCGCAGAGTACCACTATTTTCATCGGCTCATACCGCCCTTCCTCGTTGATGCTTGGGATATGCCCATAGTATGCTATTTTCCATTCTACCACCCCAATGCTAATTCCGCGTTGCCAATTCCCGTTCATCGTCATATTTAACAGTCATGTCGTCACGTTCAGTTCATAATTGGGTGGTATAATGACGCCGTCAATCCGGATGAGTCAAAAGGAGGTTTTGAATATGGCCGTTTTGAACAATTCCAGCCAGCTGCTGGAGGAGAGGCAATATCTGCGGGAAGGAGAGACGGAGATCTCCGAACGCGCGTTCAATCTGATCATCGGCGGGGTGCTGCTGTGGGGCTTTCTGCTGAACTACCTGATGGTGACCCTGTTCGGCGTCCAGATCAACCGCATGGTCAGCGACATGGGTGTCGCGCCGTTTCTGATCGGCTACTTCGTGCTGGTCATCGCAGGCAGCGTGATGATCGGCAAGGGCGGCGCGGGGCTGAGCTTTCTGGGCTACAACCTCATCGCCCTGCCCATCGGCGTGGTGGTGTGCGGCTGCGTGGACGGCATCCCGGCGGGCGTGGTCCAGTCGGCGGTGCTGGTGACCGCCATCGTCACCCTGTCCTTCATGATCCTGGCCACGCTGTTCCCGGACTTCTTCCTGGGGCTGGGCCGGGTGCTGTTCGTGGGCCTGGCGGTGAGCCTGGCAGCCGAGCTGGTGACCGTGCTCATCTTCCGCCGCTACGCCTCGATCTACGAGTGGATCTTCGTGGCCATCTTCTCCCTCTACATCGGCTACGACTGGGCCCGGGCCAACACCTGCGCCCGCACCGTGGACAACGCCATAGACCTTGCCGCGTCCCTCTATCTCGACATCATCAATCTCTTCCTGCGGATATTGGAGATCATGTCGAAGAGGAAGGATTGAGCTTTAGGGAAAAGGGAACAGGGAAAAGGGAAAAGGGGAACGAGGGAACAGGGGGACGAGGCAACAGGGAACAGGCAACAGGGAACAGGAATGGCCGCTGCCGCGCGGTGAAGATTCCTGTTTCCTGTTTTTGTTTGGTTTGGAGATAAACTGGCGGATGGAGGACGACCTCTCAGTCACGCTTCGCGTGCCAGCTATCCAGGGCCTGCCGGCCCGTTCTCGCTGAAAACAGTCCACTGGACTGTTTTCCGGGCGCTCGAACCCCTGAAAGGGGAGCCAAGAGTGTAACGGCAATCGGTGATTCTTTTCAGCCTGTACGCGGCAGCCTCGGCTCCCCTTTCAGGGGAGCTGTCAGCCGGCAGGCTGACTGAGAGGTCGTTCCCCGTTCCCCTGCTGCCTGCTGCCTGTTGCCTGATGCCTTCGTCCCCCTTTTCCCTTTTCCCTGTTCCCTTTTGTCTAATCCCTAATCCCTGTTCCCCCTTTTTAATTCTCCCGTAATGACGAAAGCCGTCGAAATCTGTTATAATAGAGCTGTGTGTGAGTGAGACGAACGACAGGCGACGGAGGGGAAGGCTATGAACAGGATCGGATTTGACAGTCAGAAGTACATCCAGCTGCAATCGGCCCGCATACGGGAGCGCATCGAATCCTTCGGCGGCAAGCTCTATCTGGAATTTGGCGGCAAGCTGTTCGACGACTACCACGCCTCGCGGGTGCTGCCCGGCTTTGAGCCGGACAACAAGATCAAGATGCTGATGGAGCTGAAGGACCAGGCGGAGATCGTCATCGCCATCAACGCCAACGACATCGAGAAGAACAAGGTGCGCGGCGACCTGGGCATCACCTACGACATGGACGTGATCCGGCTGATCGACGTGTTCCGGGACTTCGGGCTGTACGTGGGGGCCATCGCCATCACGCAGTACACCGGCCAGCCCGCGGCGGACCACTTCAAGGACCGGCTGAGCGCGATGGGGCTTTCGGTGTACCGGCTGTACCGCATCCCGGACTATCCCGCCAACGTGTCGGGCATCGTCAGCGACCAGGGCTTCGGCCGCAACGAGTACATCGAGACCACCCGCTCCCTGGTGGTGGTCACCGCCCCCGGCCCCGGCAGCGGCAAGATGGCCACCTGCCTGAGCCAGCTCTACCACGAGCACCAGCGCGGCGTCAAGGCGGGCTACGCCAAGTTCGAGACCTTCCCCATCTGGAACCTGCCCCTCAAGCACCCCGTAAACCTGGCCTACGAGGCCGCCACCGCGGACCTGAACGACGTCAACATGATCGACCCCTTCCACCTGGAGGCCTACAACGAGCAGACGGTGAATTACAACCGGGACATCGAAATCTTCCCGGTGCTGCGGGCCATCTTCGAGCGCATCTACGGCGAGTGCCCGTACAAGAGCCCCACGGACATGGGCGTCAACATGGCGGGCAAGTCCATCATCGACGACGAGGTGTGCCGGGAGGCGTCCTGCCAGGAGATCATCCGCCGCTATTATCGCACCGCCTGCGCCGTGAAGCAGGGCAACGCCGGGGAGGCCGAGCTGCAAAAGCTGGATCTGCTGATGCAGACGCTGAAGCTGAGCCTCACCGACCGCACCACCGTGGCCCCCGCCCTGGCCGAGGCCCAGCGCACCGGCGAGCCCGCCATCGCCATCGAGCTCAACGACGGGCGCATCATCACCGGCAAGACCTCCTCCCTGCTGGGCGCGTGCTCCGCGTGCCTGCTCAACAGCCTAAAGACCCTGGCCGGCATCCCGGACGAGGTCAAGCTCATCTCGCCCACCGTCATTGAGCCCATCTGCCACCTCAAGGTGGAGCACATGGGCAACCGCAATCCCCGTCTCCACACCGACGAGACCCTGGTGGCCCTGGCCGTCAGCGCCGCTACCGACAAAAACGCCGATCTGGCCATGGACATGCTCACGAGCCTCAAGGGCTGCGAAGCCCACTCCACCGTCATACTCTCCCAGGTGGACGAGGGCATGTTCGGCAGGCTGGGCGTCAACATCACCTGCGAGCCCACCTATGAGACCAAGCGGCTGTACCATAAATAGCAGGAAGGCAACTGGGGATTTGTAGAGGAGAATTAGGAATGAGGAATTAGGAATTAGGAATTGAAATGGCTTGGCTGCGTAGGGGCGGCGATGCGCCGCCCGCCAGGTGGTACGTATTGTTTCGGTATATGGCGGGCGGCCATTGGCCGCCCCTACAACGCGCGGCAGCTGCTATTCATTCCTAATTCCTAATTCCTCATTCCTAATTCTCCCCGTCAAATCCCAATTTGCCGCATTGGCTGAATGCTAACTGCCTGACGCCTGCGTGACGGCAGGTGATCAAAAACGCACAGCAGCTTTCACAAAGAAAAGGAAATTGACTCCGGTATGGGGTCAATTTCCTTTTTATGCTGTACCGGTGCATCCCCGCGCGGGGCGGGGGCGGGGGGTCACCGGGGCTGGAAGAATATCACATTAAAAAGGTAGCTTATTTTGATCTGGCTCTCCTTGTGTATATCGCCACACTGACCGGGATAGCACCTGGCGATCAAGAACGTCTCGAGGGGCTTGCCCTTCTCTGTGGCCAATACAGCTTTGAAATCGATGCTTTCATCGCCGTGACCTGTGGTATAATTGTGGACACGCTGTGAACCGCACAGGAGGAAGCCACCGGCGAGGACAGGGATCCAGTGGTCGCCTTCCCACTTGAAGCAGAAGTTGTCCTTGGTTAGTCTGTTGTATTCAGCCTTGAGTGCGTCGATCTGCTTCTGAATGGCAACGAGCTGGGGGTTCTGTCCGGGATTCCCAATGAGTGGATCATTGGCTCCGATACTTGCCCTAATATACTCCGCGATGAGGGCGTCGATCTGCTTCTGGAGCGGTGACATGTCCATAACGGGCGTGAAGCGCACCTGATTGAACAGGAAATCGAAAACCGTGACATTCTTCGCATTGCAGTATTCGATCAGACTGTTCACCTGCCACTCGTTCAGCGGATTTCTCGCCATGATGCTGGGGGTTATATGCCAATTATCGGGGTTGATGTCGTCGCCGTATTGCCAGCATTCTCTGCCGAAGGCGGCCTGGAAAAACAGCTTCTGATTGAGCTCGACGTGGGTGGTGGTGCTCCGGCCGACGTAGACGAACCGGTCGCGCTTGAGGAAATCCGCCATCAGGTTGGGGATGGACTTGCCGCTGGCGCTGCCATCGAGATTTTTGCCCATCAGCCGCTGGGTCATCTGCTGCCTGCTCTGGGTCAGCGAGCCCGCGCCGTAGACCTGCTCGTAGGCGTCAAAGACCTGGCTCATGGTGGTGTAGGCGGCGCTGTAGACGGCAAACTGCTCGGCCAGGTAGGGCACGCACACGTCCAGCGCCTCGCCGGAGAACATCACGGTGGGGAGGGCGGTGTTGTAGGCGGCGTCGAAGATGTTGGTGTTGTGGAAGATGTCGTTGCTGGCGCTGTAGAAGCAGTCGGTGGCGCCGTTCATGGCGGACATCAGGCTGCGGAACTCGGCGTCATTGTACAGGTCGGCGGTCTTCTGGAGCTTCTGGGCGTCGGTCAGGTTGGGGTTTTGCTCGATATCACCGATGAGCGTGCGCACGGTGCCCGCCTTGTTCTTGAGGCTGTTGTACTTGTCGCCGACCTCGTTGATGGCCACCACGTTGTAGGTGTGGTTCTCCAGCTCCCGCCTGCATTCGTCGATCTTGCCCTCGAGGGTCTTGAGCTCATCGATGATGTCGGCGTTGGTGGGCCCCTGGTCGCCGATGCCGCAGAAGGCCTTCAGAAGCGGCACGAAGGGCTTGAATGCCGGGCAGGCCAACGCGATGCCGTCCAGGGAGCTGTCGTATACGGCCTTCAGTGCCTTCTTGGTCGATGCCGGGACGCTATCGTTGCTCGCCGCCATGCTCACCAGCGCGGGATCGCCGCCCAGCGCCTGCAAATCGCCGCGCTCGTCCGCGCGGGCCGCCGCCGCGCCGATGGCGCCCATCAGCAGCTCGGGCTCGACGTCGAAGCGGGAGGACAGGGCGTCGAAGGTCATGCTGACGATCTGGTCGCCGTCGGCCTCGATCACGCCGGTCTCGGGGTCGGCCAGGGCGGAGGCGTTCTGCGCCAGCGTGGAGAAGGTGTTGTCCAGCGCGGCGTAGAGACCCTCCTCCTGGGAGGCGTCCATCGCGGTATTGATGAGGTCGTTCAGCAGGGCGTCGCGGTCGTCCGCGGCCTCCGCTTCGGTCGTTTCCTCTTCAGGCTTCGCCGTCGCGCCCTCCTCGTCAAGCACGGCCTCCACCTCTTCGGGGGCCTCCTCCTCGAGGGCCTGGTAGAACTCCGGGGCCTCGCCCGCTTCATCCATCTCCGCCAGCACCGCCCTGAGCGCCTGGTCGATGGCCTGCTCAGGGGCGGTCTCCAGAAGCGCGTCGTAGACCTTGCCCGTGGCCACATCGAGACCCTCGTCCAGATGCGCGACCAGCTCGGCCTTCACCCGCAGCTTCAGCGCGTCCATGTCGATGGCCTGAGACATGGCGGCGGTCTCGGCGATGGGGTCGGCCGCCTCGGAGACCTCCGCCGCGGCGCTCACCGGGGCTTCCCCGCCGCCCAGCTCGAGGGTGACCTCGTTCACCGGGGCCTCAGGCCCTGTGACGTCGGCCTGTCCCTGATACTCCATGCCGTAGGCCTCCTGCGCCGGAGCCTCCTCGATGATCGCGTTGGATTCCTCGGCCATGGCCCTGGCAATCCCGAACGCGGAGACGGGAGAGCCCGTCATCGTCATGGCGGCCAGCGTCACGCCCGCGACGATCTCCTTGATACCGCCGCCCGCGACGTCCTCCATCGCGTCAAGGTTCAGCTCCTCGATATTCGCATTGTTCTTCTCATCGTAATTCATCATGTTCATAGCCTCCTTTGGAAGGTCGGTCCTCTTTACACGTTTATCTGATATCCATTGTAAGCCGTTCTCCGCGAAATGTCAATGATTTCGATGGGGTTGGGGGAGTCCCGCGGGGGAGGGAAAAGGGAAAAGGCAACAGGGAACAGGGAACAGGCAACAGGGAACAGGGGAAACCGCTGCCGCGCACTCCGTGGGTTCGGCCAATGGCCGCCAGCCCTATACCGAACTACAGCGTACAACCCGGCGGGCGGCGCATCGCCGCCTCTGTGTACCCAGGCCATTCCTGTTCCCTTTTGCCTTTCACACGGAAAAAGGAAATTGACTCCGGCATGGGGTCAATTTCCTTTTTGAGTGTGCCGGGCATGGCGCATATCTAACCGGTGAAAGTCCGGTCGCGGGTATTTACCGCCAAGCGTAGCGAACCGCAAGCTGCTACCGGCAAC
>CADCAS010000021.1 GCA_902799465.1 uncultured Eubacteriales bacterium | reverse complement strand
GGCGTTGCCACCAGCAGCTTGCGGTTCGCTACGCTTGGCGGTAAATACCCGCGACCGGACTTCCACCGGTTAGATGTGTGCCATGCCCGGCACACAAAACAGTGACCGTGAACGAATGGTTCGCGGTCACTTCTTTTTGGGCAGGCTGTTCATCATCGGAGCCATGCCGGATTCATCTCTACAATTGAACGCCCTTGGCCTCCAGCAGGGCGATGGCGCGCTCATTCTGTCCCTGGTCGATGAGATCACCCGCCTGTTTGCAGACATCCCCCGCAAGGCGCGGGCCGTCGACGCGCTCCTGCCTCTCCCGCTCCGCGTCCTCCAGCGACACCGCGTAGAGGAAGGTGCTCACGATCTCGTTGACGAAATCCTCGCCGAAGCCGCTGTCCAGCAGGCCGGTCTGGAAGGCCATCCGGTCGTGGGGCGTCAGCGTGCCGCCTTTTTGCGGAGCATGCCGCAGAGCTGCCGCCCCGCCCCGGAGGCCAGCGCCAGCTTCACGCGCTTGCGCGCCTGCGCCTCCCCGACGACCAGATCCGCCAGCATGCCGTTGAGCACCGACTCGCGCTCAAATATCGTCCAGCTCTCCCGCTCGACGATCCACCGCATCGCGGTCCTGACTGTGTACTGCTCACGGCTCACGCATGAATGCGTGAGCCTGTCGCGCAAAATCTGCGGATTTTGCGCGAGGGAGGAAGGGACGCGGAAATTCGCGCCTGACGACACATGCACCGGCACAGCCGGTACATGTGATTGAAACAGGTACGATTCGTAACCTTTCTGTAAGATTTCAATCCGTCTTGTCATTCATGCGTGGGCCGTGGTGTACTGCTGATCCATGCGCATCCCCCGATCGCGTTAGTGTTCTTCAAAGACTCAGGTCCACTCCCAGCGCCTCCAGCTGCTGTCGGAGGAAGTCGGTCCATTCATAGCCCAGGTGCACGGCCTCGTGGAAGGTCCGGGCGGCGTATTCCCGCTGGCCGTTTAAGGCCAGGGCGCGGGAGAAGTTGCCCAGGGTGTTGACATAGCCGGGCGCCTTCTCGTTCCATAAGGCGCGCAGGGAGCGCTCGAACAGCGGTATGGCCTCGTCGCTCCTGCCGGACAGGGCCAGGGCGAAGGCCTTGTTGCTTTCGTAGATGGCGTTGTTGGGGCGCATCAGCAGCGCCACGTCGTAGGCCTGGAAGCACTCGCTCCACCGCGCCCGCTTCTCGCAGGCGATGCCCAGCAGATTGTAGAACTCCGGATTGTCCGGGTACAGCTCGATGGCGGACCTGGACATGCCGATCACCTTATCCCAGTCGCCCAGCTCATAGTAGCCCAGGATCAGGCGCTGGAGCTCGTCCACGGGCATGGTCGGCGGCTCCGGCTCCGGTTCGGGGGGAGAGGCGCTCGGCAGGGACACGGCGTAGAGAAAGGCGTCCAGCACGTAGCTGACGAAATCCTCGCCGAAGCCCACGTCCGCCAGGCTGGTCCGCAGCATCAGCAGGTCGTGCGCGTCCGGGTGCCCCTCGCCCTGCCGGAGGAAGCTGTAGAACTGCCTGCCCGCCCCGGAGGACAGCGCCAGGCGGATGCGCTGGCGCTCCTTCGCCTCCTCGAAGGCCAGATCCGCCAGCATGCCGTTGAGCACCGTCTCATGCTCGAACACCGTCCAGCTCTCCCGCTCGACGATCCAGCGCATGGCGGTCTTGACCGTGTACTTCTCCATGAGGGTGACGCTCCTGATTGATGATGTTAGGTATAGTAGTGGAATCGTTCTGTTATGGTGATAGGGCTGAGTGAATTGAGAATGGAGAATGGAAAATGGAGAATTCATGTGGAAATCCTTGCGGATTTCTCTGATGATCCATGATGGTTGAGTCCTGTGGCAAACGGGAATCTGGCAGGCTGCGGAGGACGACCTCTCAGTCAGCCTAACGGCTGACAGCTCCCCTGAAAGGGGAGCCAAGGCTGTCGCATCATCGTCCCTCTTGGCTCCCCTTTCAGGGGAGCTGTCACCGACGAAGTCGGTGACTGAGAGGTCGTTCCCCGTTAGCCCGTCAAAACAGCGCCGCTCACACGATCAAATCAAACAAATCCGCAGGATTTGCACCATCATTTTCCATTCTCAATTTCCCATTTTTATCCCGTCTTCCCCTTCCCCGCGTCCTTAGCCTGCTTGCGGCGGCGGACCCAGTTTTTGAGCTTGCGGATGAGGCCGCGGTTGGACCACTGCTTGTCGAGGAGGTCGATGTAGACGTTGTGGGTCTTGCGGTTGGCCAGCAGGTTGAACGACCCCTGATAGCCGCCCCGGCGCACGGCGGCGATGACGGCCCGCTTCATATCCTCCTCCGAGGGCATGTCCTTGTCCACGTACTTGAAGGCGATGTAGTTCACGCCCTCGTCCAGCCGGGCCTTGATGAAGGGCCGCACCTGCTCCAGGCGCTTGACGTAGAAGCGCTTCATGCGGAAATAGTTGTAGTCGAGGCAGCCGCAGGGCGGGTAGATGGTGTCGTCCCAGGTGTGGTCCAGGCGGATAAGCGCGTCGGTGAGGTTCAGGTTGTCATAGACGCAGGAGATGTCGCCGCGCTCCTTGAGGTCCCAGGTGACGTCCACGTGGTAGTTCTCATCGTCCAGCCGCACGATGTTCCAGGCGTGCCCCTCGGCGTCGGGGGAATTGTCCAGCGCCCGCCCGATGATGACGAAGCACTTGACGTGGCAGTAGTCGCACAGCAGCTTGAACGCGCAGGCGATACCCCAGCAGACGGCCTCCTGCCGCACCAGCGGGCCCAGCACGTTGAAGATCTCCCCGTGCCTGAGCTTCTCCGACTGGGAGGTGATGGAGGCGTGGTCGTAGGTCACGGTGGCCACCAGAAAGTCGTGGATGGCCAGTTCCTTCTCGTAGTCGGACATGTCATCCCGGATGTAGCGGTCCTTGAAGCGGACCAGGCCCTCGTTGAGCAGCTTGTCGAACTGGGCGATCTGCGCCTCGGTGTACTGGTAGTTGACCTTGAAGAGGTACCCCGTGGGGGTCGTCCAGATGGAGTGGATGCCCGCCACCTGGAGGTAGTAGAAGGAGGGCGTGTCGTTGTAGAGGCACCTGAAGATGTACATCAGGTCGTCCACGCTGATCTGACGGCTGTCGCAGGCGATCTCCACGATGGGCTTGCGCGTCCTGAAGCCGTCGTACATCTGGAGATACACCTGCTGCCTGGGCTTGGTCAGCTTGAGGAAGTAGTATTTGACGTACTCAGGAAGCATCCGTCTCCTCCCCCTTCAGGGCCTCCAGCGCCTCCCGCGCCTCGTTGAGACGGCTCTCCAGATCTTCCCACTTCTGCCGGTAGGCGTCGTATTCAGCCTCGCGGACCTCCAGCGCCTGCCGGGCGTCCTCCAGCCGCGTCTGCGCCTCGTCCCGGGCGCGGGTCATGTCCTCCACCCGCCGCTGGAGCGCCTCGCGGCGGAAATCCGGAATAAACGACTTGATGACCCGCGTGATGGCCAGAACCGTCTCCGGCTCACGGGCCTCGGCCTCCTCCAGCTTCATCAGGTCGTCGCTGTAGGCGTCCAGCGCGCCCTGGGCGGCCGTCAGGTCGTCCCTGGCCTGCTCCGCCCGCTGTCTGGCGTCCTCATAGCGCGCCTTCAGGGCGTCCAGCTTGCCCATGCCCCGCATGGAATCCATGCGCGCCTCCAGGTCGGCCACCACGCCCTGCTGGCGCACCACGGCGTTTTGACGCTCATAGACCTCGTTAAACTCCGCCGCGCGCTCCGGGTCGATGACGCCGCAGAGGGTCACGTCGTCGCCGCTGCCGGTGCGGCTGAAATCGGGCAGGGTCTCATTGAGGTGCGCGTTCAGCGCCTCCACCCCGTGCTCCGCGGCATAGGCCAGCAGCTCCCGGCAGTAGGCGATCATCAGCTCCATGGAGGGGAAGGAATCCTCCACCCCGTCGCTGGCGAGCATGCAGGCCACGACGGGGTCGGCCTCCAGGTCGACGACGGCATAGCGAAAGCTCTCCACGGCGTCCGGGCTGCACAGGGACGTGGTGACGTTGGCGAAGCAGCGGTCGTCCCACGGGACGGGCTCATCCGCCGAGCCGTCCGCGTGAAACACCACGCAGCGCCCGTCCCCCTGCTGAAGCAGCAGCAGATAGCGGTCCGTCATCAATCCCGCGATCAGGGTCGCGCCGTAGATGTGCTCCAGACGCTCGCCCCGGTCGTAGCGCTCCAGGTAGCGGTCGCAGGCGGCGCGCTCCGCCTCGGTCAGCGGACTCTCCTCCAGGTCGGCGTTGACGGTCCTGATCCACTTGGCCATGACGCTGACCACCAGCTGGCGCACCAGCCTGTCCCGATCCTTCCCGGGCTCCAGCAGGCGCGCCTCCCAGTCGTTCTCCCGCAGGGCGTCGCAGAAGCCGGACAGCTCCGACAGCGCGGCGTCGCAGGCGACCCGCGCGCCGAAGGCCGCCCGCGGGCAGTTGGGGTCCCCGTGGCCGTCCGAGACGGCGAAGATCCTGCGGGTGTCGTCGGCGGTCACCGCCCCGGCGTCCTCGCAGGGCGCGTTTCGACGGATGTGGTCATAGCCCTGGGTGGATGCGCTCAGCATCGCGTACATTGACTGCACCTCCCGCGATCATTACCAGTCCGGCCAGTCCGGCCAGTCCCCGGGTTGCGGCGGCGTTTCCTCAGGTTTGTCCGGATTGACACCCGTGCCGTCGCCGCCCTTGCCGCCGCTCTTGTCGTCCTCCGTATCCATCCCCATCTGATCCTTGATGCCTTTGATGATGTCGTCTGAGGCGTCGTTGTTGGAGCGGCTCTGGCTGCCCAGCACGAACGCGGTGACAGACACCACGCGGATGAGCTTCTTCAGGGTCTCCAGATCGTCCACGCGGATGACGGCCTCGGGGTTGCCCACGATCTTCGCCAGCACCTCCCGGTCGGCCCCGTCGCCCACGGCGATGGCGATCTTGACGGCGGCCCGGAACCAGCGATTGCTCGCGTTGACCTTCTTGAGGGCGGCCTCGTAGTCGTCGGTGGGGCCGCCGTCGCTCATGAAGATGATCACGGGCACCTTGTAGCCCACGCTGCTGTTCAAAAACGCGCTGCGGGACAGCTTCTTGTCCAGCTCCTCCAGGGCGACGCCCAGGTCGGTGAGTCCACCGGCCTTCAGGTCGTTCCAGTAGAAGTCGTCCATGAAAACCAGGCCCTTGTCGGTGATCCAGCTCGCGCCGCTGGCGAACTGCAATACGCCGATCTTCAGCTCGGCGGTGGGGTTGTTCTTGGAGACGTCCTTCAGGACCTCCATGGTCTCGTTCATGGCGGAGTTCACCGCGGCGATGCGGTCTCCGGACATGCTGCCCGAGGTGTCCAGCACGTAGATGATGGGAAGCAGCTTTCGCGCGATGGCCTCTTGTTCTCTGATATCCGGCATGGTTTTGCCCTCCTGTTATTGTATCATGATTTCGCCGTCGAACACCTCGACGCGGATGCCCGGCTTGAGGGGTATGATGTCCCCGTCCTTGACCTGGCGCGTGACGCCGCTGGGCGTGGTGGCCGACATGACCGTCCTCGAGACGTTGCGGAAGCCCAGGACATTGGGATCGTCCGGCTTGGCAAGCACGTAGCCCACCGGAGTCAGGGCCTCGTCCGCGTTGCAGACGCCCAGCTGGCAGCGGTAGATGCGGGTGTTCTTCGCCGCGGTCACCGAATACTCGTACAGCTTCAGCGTGTGCTTCACCTCGTACAGCTTGCCGCACTTGTCACAGCGGGTGGAGGCGGCATTGATGATGAAGATCTCGTTGTCGCAGGCGGGACAGCGCACGATGTCGCTCTGGAAGCGGGCCAGCGCCTTGAGCCAGTTGATCTCGCGCACCCGCTTGTTGGGGTTCGTGATGGCCTCCCTGGAGAAGGCGTTCAGGAAGATGGTCCGCATGTATTCCGGAAGATAGCCCCACCGCTTGAGCACGTTGTTGTGGATGCCCCGCACCGGGCGGTTGGAGGCGTCCACGGGGTCGAATATGAACGTCGCCCTGCTGCCGTAGAGCATGCGCTCGATGTCGGGCGTCAGGCACGGCACCGCCCAGTGCTCGCCCTCCAGCGGATGGCTGGCGCACAGCAGCATGAACAGCACCACGGCCAGCGAGAACTCGTCGGTGTGGGTGTCGGGCTTGGCCGCGCCCACCACGATCTCCGGAGCCATGTACTGGGGCGTGCCATTGATGCCGGTATAGGTGCCGTTGGGGGCCACGTTGTCGTTGTCGCAGATCAGCACGTCACCGGTGGCGGGGTCGATGAAGAAGTTGCCGCCGTTCATGTCCTGGTAGCTGTAGCCCCGCACGTGCAGCACGCGGAAGGCCGCGACGATGCGGATGCACGCCTCCACCACGGCCTTGAAGGTCCGAAACCCGCCGCCGCCCGAGCTGACAAGCACCTCCGCCAGCTCCTTGTATTTCTCGGGGCGCAGATCCATGATGTAGCCGAAGGAGTCCTCCGTCCGCTCCGTCACCGCCTCGGGCCACAGGAAGGCCCGGTCCGGGGAGCCCTTCTCGGTGTTGCGCTTCAGGCTCTCGTAAAAGGCGTCGGGGTCCTTCAGCGCCTTGGGCCGGTACCACTTCAGCGCCTTCGCCTTCCCGCCGTAGGTCACCTTGTATACGTCTCCCTGGCCGCCGCTCGCGATGAAGGAATCCACGGTGATCGGCTCCCCCAGGTTCGTCCTGAGCACCTTTCCCGGCTCAAATATCGCCATTTGTCCCCCACTCCTTAAATGTAAAATATAGAATCTTTAGTATATTATAACATGTTGTGACATATAATGCAACATTATGGCAAGGATAATCGGCAGCGCGGAGAGGGGGAAGGGCGCGGTTCAGCCCTCAACCCTCTTGCATTTGACACATCCGGCTATTTGATATATACTTATAATGGATATTTATTCACGGAGGCAGCTGGACAGTCTGCGGGATACTATGGGGTATCCAATTAGGAATTAGGAATGAGGAATTAGGAATGAATGGCCTGGCTGCGCAGGGGCGGCGATGCACCGCCCGCCAGGTTGTACTCATCGCATCGGTATTGAGCGCGCGGCAGCCGCTATTCATTCCTAATTCCTAATTCCTTATTCTTCATTCTCCCCCGACGTAACCCCTTTCTCATGCCAGGCCTGACCAGCTGCTATGGAGGAACCTATGCTTTTCAATATTGTCGAAATCGTGCTGGTTGCGGCGATGAGCTGTATCGCCTCGGTGCGGTACGCGCACGTCCTGCAAATGGGACGTTACCAGCTGCCCGCCTACGCGCAGTGGCTCAAGCGCAGCCGGGAGCGGGTACTGCGGGAAAACGTGGTGATCGGCTTTGTGGCGGCGATACTGAGCCTGTACATGCCGGTGCTGCTGTCCATGTTCGTCAACGGCGAGGAGCCGCGGCGGGCGCTGTCGGGCTGGCTGACGCTTGCGCTGTTCATGGGGGTGACGGGGTTCATCGCCTGGCGGGACTACAATCTGCCCGCGAAGAAGCCGTTCGTCATCACCCACCGGGTCAGGCGCTTCATCGCGGTGCTGGGCGGGCTGAGTCTGGCGGCGGCGGCGCTCTTGCGGGCGCTGACCATCCCGCCCTACTTCCTGTTCGCGGCCATGCCCTACATGGTGGAGCTGGCGGCGCTGATCATCAACCCCTATGAGAACAAGCTGAACGCCGGCTTCTTCAAGTCCGCGCGCCTCAAGCTGCGCAAGCGGCCCGACCTGATCCGCATCGGCATCGACGGCAGCTTCGGCAAGACCAACGTGAAGTTCATGCTGCGGGACATGCTCTCGAAGAAGTACAACGTGCTGGCCACCCCCGCCAGCTTCAACACCGCCATGGGCATCTCACGGGTGGTCAACGACGACCTCACCGACGCGCATCAGGTGTTCATCGCCGAGATGGGCGCGACCCACGTGGGCGACATCAAGGAGCTGGTGGGACTGGTGCGGCCCAAATACGGCATACTCACCAGCGTCGGCAGCCGGCACCTGGACACTTTCGGCTCGCTGGAGAACATCGCCTCCACCATGTACGAGCTGATACAGGGCCTGCCCAGGGAGGGCAGCTTCGCGGTGTTCGGCTCCGGGGACGACTACATCGACCGGCTCTACGCCATGTGCAAGAAGGAGAAGGTCCGCGTCAGCCTGGACCCCCGCGCCGACGCTTGGATGACGGCCGAGGGCATCACCTATTCGGACCGCGGCACGTCCTTCACACTGGTCTGTGAGGGGGAGCGCCACACCTGCCGCACCCCGCTGCTGGGCAGCTACAATGTGAAAAACATCCTGCTGGCCGCCGCCATGGCCCGTAGGCTGGAGGTGCCCATGGAGGACATCGTCGCGGCCATCCGGGCGCTTGAGCCCATCGAGCACCGGCTCCAGCTGACCGTGGAGGACCTGAACGTGATCGACGACACCCTCAACGAGGACCCCGACAGCGCCTTCGAGGCCCTGCGGGTGCTTTCCCAGATGCCCGGGCGGCGCATCGTGGTCACCCCCGGCCTCAACGGTCTGCACCAGCAGGAGGCCGAGGTCAACTACGCCCTGGGCACCGTCATGGCCGACAGCGCCGATACCGTCATCCTCGTGGGCACGCGCAACAGCCAGCGCAGCATGCGCCGCGGCCTCATACAGTCCGGCTTCTCCCGCTCCAACCTCCATGCCGTGGACGACATGGACGACGCCTCCGAGCTGCTCGAGGAGATCTCCGACCACGGCGACACCGTCCTCTTCGAAAGCCGCGTGCCGGAGTATGAGGAGGAATGAGGGGACTGCGATGTTGTCTCGTTGCCATAAAGCAAAGCATCCATAACGCCGCGGCGTTATGGATGCTTTGCTTGTGTTGGATCGGTGTATGGGATATCAGGATTCAGGGAACAGGGAACAGGCAACAGGGAACAGGAATAGCTGCTGCCGCGCGCACTGTTGGGTCGGCCAATGGCCGCCCGCCACATACCGACACAATACGCACTGCCTGGCGGGCGGCGCATCGCCGCCCCTGCGTTCCCGGCCATTCCTGTTGCCTGTTGCCTGTTGCCTGTTCCCTCGGCAGAGCCCCGCATCTCCACGATCAATCCTATGTTAGGCCGTCCTCCAGCCTTCCCTCTTTGACGCGCCAGATCCTGCCGACCTCGGCGCCGGCGAGGTCGTCCACGTCGGTACAGGTGATGAAGGTCTGGATACCCTTGAGGTGGCCGACCAGCTGGCGGCGGCGGGAGGGGTCGAGCTCGCTCATGACGTCGTCCAGCATCAGCATGGGCGGCTCCTCCATGACCTCGCCCATCACCCTGAGCTCCGCCAGCCGCATGGCCAGGGCGGCGGTGCGCTGCTGACCCTGGGAGCCGAAGGCGCGAACGTCCCGGTCGCCGATGAGCATCAGCACGTCGTCGCGGTGCGCGCCCACGGAGGTGGTCATGCGGCGCAGGTCGTTCTCGCGGGCGGCGAACAGTGCATCCAGGTTCTTCTGGACCTCGTCGCCGTGGCGCACGCTGGGAGCGTAGCGGATCTCCAACCGCTCCCTGCCGTCGGAGATCTCCCGGTGGGTCTCCCCCGCCGCCGCGTTGAGCCGGGCGATGTAGGTCTGCCGCTGCCGGGTCAACTCCGCACCCGCGGCGGCCAGCTGCTCGTCCCAGGAGTCCAGCGTGGACAGCAGGGCGGGCTGGAGGTTTGCGGCCTTCAGCACCTCGTTGCGCTGCTTGAGCGCGCGGGCATAGCGCTGGAGGGCGTAGTAGTAGGCGGGCCGGATCTGGGACAGCGCCATGTCCACGAAGCGGCGGCGCTCGGCGGGGCCGTCCTTGACGGTGCGCAGATCCTCCGGGGAAAACAGCACGCCGGTGACGTGGCCCATCAGCTCGCCGGACTTCGACGCCTCCTGCCCCGCGATCTTGAGCTTCCGTCGCCCCATGGCGGGCAGCACGATCTCCACCTGATGGCTGCCGTCCCGGCGCTGGGCCTCGACCTTCACCGATGCAAAATCCGTGCCCCAGCGTATCAGCTCCCGGTCCTGCCGGGTGCGGTGAGAGCGCCCCGTGCAACACAGGTACAGCGCCTCCAGCACGTTGGTCTTGCCCTGTCCGTTGTCGCCCAAAAGCACGTTAACGCCCTCGCAGGGCGCGAGGGCGCAGGCCGCATAGCTGCGGTAATCCCTGAGCTGCGCGTTGGTGATGATCATAAAACCTCAAATTCCTTCGGTGAGACTATTCCCATTCGACCGCGTAGCCGCGTCCGGAGAGAGCCTTCAGCGCCCGGTCGAGCTTGTCGGCCTTCACCAGGACGTAGTCCGTGTTGTAGGTGGAGACTGCGAAGAGGCTCACGCCGCTTTCGGCGAGGATGCCCGAAATCTCGGCGAGTATCCCCACCAGGGAGAAGTCCACCTCGCCCTCCACCCGAAAGCCGCGCCAGCCGTCCTCCCTCTCAAGGGTATGCGCCGGGGTGCATTCCGTTTCGCACACCAGCGAAAGCTCATCGTCCGTCCTGCCGATGAAGTAAAACGGGCGGGACAGGTCGATCTCTGAAATATGCTCCACCTTGCAGACCGTCAGCGCCTGCGGCAATACTCTGATTGTCATATTCATCAACCGGCAATTGAATGGATAATGACGGTTTCAACCCTTGCGGCTGATCTTGAATCATAGAAATCCGCAGGATTTCAACCATCATTTTCCATTGTCAATTCTCCATTCTCAATTGTTTACCCGTTCTTCTTGCGCGCCTCCAGCTTCTTGCGCGCCTCGGTGCCCAGGATCTTCTTGCGCATGCGGATGGACTGGGGGGTGATCTCCACCAGCTCGTCGTCGTCGATGAACTCCATGGCCTCCTCAAGCGTGGGAATGTGGACGCCCGTCAACTTGAGCGCCTCCTCGGCGGCGGCGGAGTTGCGGGAGTTGGTCATGTGCTTCTTCTTGCAGACGTTGACGTCAATGTCGCCGGGGCGGGAGTTTTTGCCGATGATCATGCCGTTGTAGACCTTGACGCCCGCGTCGATGAACAGCTCGCCGCGGTCCTGGATGTTGAACAGCGCGTAGGACGTGGAAATGCCGTCCTCCCAGGCCACCAGCGCGCCGGAATTGCGGGTGGGTATGTCGCCCTTGACGGGCTCGTAGTCCTCAAACACGGAGGACATGACGCCCTCGCCGCGGGTGTCGGTCAGGAACTCGCTGCGGTAGCCGAACAGGCCGCGGGACGGCACCAGGAACTCCAGGCGCATGCGGTCCTCGCCGGTCATGGAGACGAGCGTGCCGCGGCGGCGGCCGATCTTGTCGATCACCGCGCCGGAATACTCGGTGGGCACGTCGCACACCAGCCGCTCGAAGGGCTCGCAGCGCACCCCGTCGATGTCCTTGTAGAGCACCTCGGGCTTGGTCACCGCGAACTCGTAGCCCTGGCGGCGCATGGTCTCGATGAGTATGGACAGGTGCAGCTCGCCGCGCCCGTAGACCCGGAAGGCGTCGGTGGAATCGGTCTCCTCCACGCGCAGGGAAACGTCCGTCAGCGCCTCCTTCTCCAGTCTGCCGCGCAGGTGGCGGGAGGTGACGTAGGTGCCCTCGGTGCCCGCGAAGGGACTGTCGTTGACGCAGAAGGTCATGGAGATGGTGGGCTCGTCGATCTTCACAAAGGGCAGCGGCTCGGCCATGGCGGGGTTGCAGATGGTGTCGCCGATCAGCAGGTCGGTGAAGCCGGACACGGCCACGATGTCGCCCACCTCGGCGTGCTCGCAATTGACGCGCTTTAAGCCGTCGAACTCGAACAGGCCCGCCAGGCGCGTCTGGGGGGACACGAAGGAGCCGCCGTAGACGCAGCGAATGGCCATCTGGCCCGCGTCGATGGTGCCGCGCTCGATGCGGCCCACGCCGATGCGGCCCACATAGTCGTTGTAGTCGATGGTGGAGACCAGCAGCTGGAGCTGGCCGTCCGGATCGCCCTCGGGCGCGGGGATGTGCTCAAGGATGCAGTCGAACAGAGGCCGCAGATCCGTGCCGGGCTGATGCCAGTCGGTGGTCGCCGTGCCGGTGCGCCCGGAGGCGAAAATCACCGGGGAATCCAGCTGCTCGTCGGATGCGCCCAGGTCGATCAGCAGCATCTGGGTCTCGTCCAGCACCTCGTCGCAGCGGGCGTCCGGGCGGTCCATCTTGTTGACCACGATGATGACCTTCAGGTCCAGCTCCAGCGCCTTTTTCAGCACGAACCGGGTCTGCGGCATGGGACCCTCAAAGCTGTCCACAAGCAGCAGCACGCCGGAGACCATCTTCAACACGCGCTCCACCTCGCCGGAGAAGTCCGCGTGGCCGGGGGTGTCCACGATGTTGATCTTCACGCCGTTGTAGTGCACGGCGGTGTTCTTGGACAGTATGGTGATGCCGCGCTCGCGCTCCAGATCGTTGGAGTCCATCACGCGGTCGGCCACCTGCTGGTTCTGGCGGAACACGCCGCCCTGCTTGAGCATTTCATCCACCAGCGTGGTCTTGCCGTGATCGACGTGGGCGATGATGGCGATGTTGCGCAGATCGTTTCTGGTAATTTTCAAAGATAAGACCCCTTTGTTTGTTTTTAGGGAGCAGGCAGTAGGGAGTAGGGGCTACTGCATAGCATCTTGCTCTGTTAAAGCCTCTCAACAGGCACTGCGTTCAATCACTCTATCTCATCCGCGGTCATGCGGTCGGCGGTCTCGGCGAGGACGAGGCCCTCGTTGTTCTCGCCGGCCAGGCGGATGGACCACTCGTTTTCAAACATCAGCACGGGACGGCCGATGCGGTCCTCGGCGATGGCGACGGTGGATGCCAGGCGCAGCCGGTCCAGCGGCTTGGGCGTCTCGACGACCCAGCGCACGAAGCGGAAGGGCATGTTTTCGCGCACGATGCTCACGCCGTACTCGGTCTTTAAGCGGTACTCCAGCACGTCCATCTGCAGCACGCCGACCACGCCTGCGATCATCTCCTCGCGCCCGATGTTGGGCCGCTTGAAGGTCTGGATGGCGCCCTCCTGGCTGAGCTGGTTGATGCCCTTCAAAAACTGCTTGCGCTTCATGGAATCCTCGGGGGAGACGCGGCAGAAGTATTCCGGGGCGAACAGCGGGATGCCGGAGTATTTGACGGGGGAGCCGGTGCAGATGGTGTCGCCCAGGCGGAAGATGCCGGGGTCGAACAGGCCGATGATGTCGCCGGGATAGGCCAGCTCCACGCTCTCATGCTCCTGGGCCATGAAGGTCTGGGGTTGTGCCAGCTTGATCCGGGAATTGCTGGAGGAGTGCCACACGGTCATGCCCTTTTCAAACACGCCGGAGCACACGCGCATGAAGGCCAGGCGGTCCCGGTGGGCGGGGTTCATGTTGGCCTGGATCTTGAAGATGAAGCCGGTGAACTTCTCATCCGAGGGCTCGATGGGGCCGACACCCTCCGCCACGCGCGGGGTGGGCGATTTGGTGTAGCTCAAAAAGCGGTTCAGGAACGGCTCGACGCCGAAGTTGTTGGTGGCGGAGCCGAAGAACATGGGGGTCAGCTGTCCGGCGAGGATCTTGTCCATGTCGAACTCGTCGCCCGCCACGTCCAAGAGCTCGATGTCCTCCATGAGCTTGTCGTAGTAGGTCTGGCCGATCTTCGCGGGGCACTCGGGATCGTCGATGGAGACGGTCTCCACGTGCACCTGGGCCTGGCCGTGGTCGCCGCCGGTGTACAGCTCGATCAGCCGGGTGTCGCGGTGATACACGCCCTTGAAGTCGCCGTGGATGCCGATGGGCCAGTTCACGGGGCAGGAGCGTATGCCCAGCACCGATTCGATGTCCTCCATCAGCTCAAAGGGGTCCCGGCCCGTGCGGTCCATCTTGTTGATGAACGTGAAGATGGGAATGGACCTCAATCGACACACCTTGAACAGCTTGATGGTCTGCTCCTCAACGCCCTTGGCGTTGTCGATCAGCATGACCGCGCTGTCCGCCGCCACGAGGGTTCTATAGGTGTCCTCGGAGAAGTCCTGATGGCCGGGGGTGTCCAAAATATTGATACGGAATCCAAGGCGCGAATCCTTAGGATTCGCGGTTTCGCCCTTTGGGCGAAACTGGTTTTGACGAATCAGGGATTCGTCAAAACCACCTTTATAGTCAAACTGCATCGCCGAGGACGTCACCGAGATGCCGCGCTGCTTCTCGATCTCCATCCAGTCGGAGGTGGCGTGACGCGCGGCCTTGCGGGCCTTCACGGAGCCCGCCTGCCGGATCGCGCCGCCGTACAGCAGCAGCTTTTCGGTCAGGGTCGTCTTGCCGGCGTCGGGGTGGGATATGATGGCAAAGGTGCGCCTGCGCGCCACCTCGGCCTGCAATTCAGGATGAGGCATGTGCTTTTTCCTCCTATAAATTCTGTATATCCGCGATGACGACGCCGTGTCTTAGATGGGCGTATGCATATCAGTATTCCCCTTCTGATGAATGTTGACTCAAATCACAACCTATATTGTAATATTATCGTTTTTCCCCTGTCAACCGCGGCAGGACATTGATTGCGTTAACATTGATGTGGCGAAGGCACGCAAAAACAGCAGCCCATCGGACTGCTGTTTTTGTAATATAACCTTTGTCGCTTAGAAGCGGCTCTGGCGCTGGGCCTCGAAGCAGGCGCGGCAGTAGACCGGACGGTCTCCGCGGGGCTGGAAGGGCACCTGGGTGGGCTGGCCGCAGCCATCGCAGATCACGTCATACATCTGACGCTCGCCACGGCCGCCGCCGTTGGCAGCACGGCGCGCCGCGCGGCAGGCGGGGCAACGGCCGGGCTCATTCTGGAAGCCCTTATCAGCATAGAACTGCTGCTCAGAAGCGGTAAACACGAATTCATTGCCGCACTCACGGCACACCAAGGTCTTGTCTTCGAACATGGAATTGTTCCCTCCTAATAGTTTGCCCATACGATGTATCAATCTTTGATGCCGAGTCCTGTCATCGGTAGGGGTCCACCGGAGGGATACGGTTTCGAAGTTCTCTAATCGGGGCTGGAAGTATTATAGCACAATTCCCCCATTTTGTACACCCCTCGGAGGCCATTTTTGACACAAAATTTTAACGGCTTCCGTATGACGCCCATGTTATAATGATAAAAACACAGAAACGAGGATTATGTACATGGCCTTGACGATGGTGCATCTGCTGGCGGCGGACCTGTGGGCGCGGCGGCACGCCGAATATCTGGGCTGTCCGGAATTCTACCTGGGCGCGATCTCCCCGGACGCCATCCACATCCGCTACCACGGCGACAAGTCCCGCAAGGACGAGTTCCACCTCTACAACTGGCGCAGCCTGCACCGGGAGCCGCTGCTGGACTACTGGCGCGAGCGTCGCGGCCCCTTCGACATCGGCTACGGCGTCCATGTGCTGACGGACTGCCAGTGGGTCCAGTCCTACATCCGCACCTTTCCCGCCATCATCCGTCCCGACGGCAGGCTGAACGTGGACATCTACTACAACGACACCTTCGTCACCGATTTCAGGCTCTACAACAGCCAGCCCCGCCTCCAGGCGCTGATGGCGCTGCTCATGGAGGCCGAAGCCCCCGCGGACCATCCCCTGCTGACCCGGGACGAGTTCACGCAGTGGCGGCAGCTCATGGCCGACGCCTACCGCGCCCCCTGCCCGAAGAACGATCCCGTCCGCTTCATCGACCGCCCCTACGTGGAGTCCTTCGCCCTGCGCTGCCAGCCCTTGATCGACGAGCTCTACGAAGAGGCGTTTGGAGGGAATATGTTGGGCGTGCGCCCAACTAATTCAGACATTGGTCATTAAGCCTCAGGCATTAAGCGCACAAGGGTAACGCCGCAGCCCCCACTAATGCCTGCTGCCTGCCACCTGTTGCCTGTCGCCTGTAGCCTGTTGCCTGTTGCCTGTTGCCTGTCGCCTGTTGCCTGCTGCCTGAATCCATCGGTCTCCGCCCGATGGATTCAAGGCACCATCCTCCGCTTGACATCCGAGATCAGTATGTCCCCCACCACGGTGCGGTCCTCGGCGGAGAAGGCCTGGGGGAAGTTGTCGGAAAAGAGGAGCTGGCTGTTGGGCGGGAACTCGTCATCGCCCTCCCAGACGATCAGCCGCACGTCGTAGCCGGGCATGACCTCCAGCTGATAGGAGGCGTCGCCCTTGTCCAGCCGGATGGCGGGGGTCTGGGCCATGGCCCGCTTGAAGGCGCCCAGGCGAATGCCGAAGGTGAAGGCCGCGCGGTTCAGCACCCGGCCGGTGAAGGGCTTCAGATACACCTCGCCCCAGGGCATCTCCCGGTAGGGCAAAAACTGGCCCGTGCCCACGGACTTCTTTCCCTCAAGCAGGTAGCGGATCAGCAGCATCTGGGCGGGCAGATTGTTCAGCGCGAAGCCGCTCTCGTCGGCGGAGCGGATGCTGAACGTCGGCCAGGTCAGCTCGTAGTCCACGTAAAACAGCCGCACGCAAAAGCTCTGGGTGACCGGGTCATACCTCACCCCGCAGCGCTCCGTCACCTCCGCGGGGTCCAGCTTGGCGTACAGCGCCACATAGTGCTCAAAGGGCACCATTTCCTTGTGATTCTCAATCGTCGGCATTTCGTTCTCCTCGCTTTGATACAATGTAAGGCAGCTGGTCAGTACTGCATATTGGGGAATGTTGAATTAGGAATTTGGAATTAGGAATTAGGAATTGAAAAAGCCTGGCTGCGCAGGTGTGCGCGGCAGCCACTATTCATTCCTAATTCCTAATTCCCAATTCCTAATTTCCTCAGACTTCTCTCTGCCTGTCAACACGACATTACAGACAATAATATATCACGCCCGCATGTCCGCGTCAAGTTTTCATTGACTCTGGGCGGGTTTTATGCTACAGTGTCATAGATATCATTCATCGAACGGGAGTGTCGCGACATGGCAGAATACAAGGGCTTGAAGGGGACGCTGGAGCGCCTCACCATCACCGACGCGCAGGCGCAGAAGCAGATCGAGCAGCTGATCGAGCAGCATCCGCGGCTCATTCCGGTGACGGACCGGCCCAGCCGGCTGGACGACGAGGTGGTGCTGGACTACGCGGGCTACGTGGACGGGGAGCAGTTCGAGGGCGGCACGGCGCAGATGCAGACGCTGGTGCTGGGCAGCGGCATGTTCATCCCCGGCTTCGAGGACCAGCTGGTGGGCAAACGCCCCGGCGATCAGGTGGACGTGCACGTCACCTTCCCGGTCCAATACCACGCCCCCGCGCTGGCGGGGAAGGAAGCCGTGTTCAAGTGCGTCATCCACGAGGTGCGCGTGCGCGACAAATACGCCCCCGGCGACGATTTCGCCCGCGAGGTGTTCGGCATGGACAGCTACGACGCCCTCATGGCCCGCATGAAGCGGAGCCTCCAGGCCTACGCCGACCAGCAGGCCGAGGAGGAGCTGTCCATCCGACTGATCGACCAGGTGGCCGCGGACTTTGACGGCGACATCCCGCAGGAGGCGCTGGACAGGGCGCTGGACCTCCAGCTTCAATCCCTCGAGGCGCAGCTCCAGCGGCAGGGACTGACCCTGGACGCCTACTGCCAATTCACCGGCAAGACCCGGGACCAGCTTCGGGCGGATCACCTGCCCGACGCCCGAAAGGCCGTCACCCGGGAGCGCGCCATCGACTACGTGGCCCAGGCCGAACATATCGAGGCCGACGAGGAGAGCGTCGCCCAGGTCCTCCAGCAGATCTGCCGCGAAAACGGCGTCACCATGGACCAGCTCGCCGCCCACATGGACGAAAACGCCCAGGCCGCCATCGTTCGCAACGTCATCACCCAAAAGACCCTCAGGCGCGTTCGCGAGCTGGCGGAGGTGGAGGTCAGGGAGGAGTAGGTCTGATGCCGCTGTACGGAGACAGGTCAGGGGATCGAATTAGGAATTAGGAATTAGGAATTAGAAATTAGGAATGAATGGCTTGGTTACGTTGGGACGGCGATGCGTCGCCCGCCAGGCAATACATATCGAGTCGGTATTGGGCGTGCGGCCATTGGGCACCCCTACAGCGTGCGCGGCAGCCACTTTTAATTCCCAATTCCCCATTCCCAATTCCCCATTCCCAACAAAAAACTGCCCTCACAAAAGGGCAGTTTTTGTCGTCATGAGGCCAGCTGCTTGCGCTTGAGCTCGGCGTCGCGGAGCTTGTTGCGGCGGCGGTTGACGACCTCCTCGCTCTTGGGCTGGATGTCGCCGGCCTTCATCAGGGCGTTCTTGGTCAGGGCGGGACCGACCAGCTCGTAGACGAGCACGGAGAACAGTATGATGTTGCGGATGATGGCGCCCTGGTCCCCCAGCTGGGAGGCGGTGACGCACATGCCCAGGGCCACGCCGGCCTGGGGCAGCAGGGTAATGCCCAGGTATTTGGTCACCTTTTCGTCGCAGCCCACGGCCTTGCAGCTGCCATACGCGCCGATATACTTGCCCAGGGAGCGGAACAGTATGAAGACCACGCCGATGCCCACCACGGCGATATCCGAGAACACGCCCAGCTCCAGCTCCGCGCCGGACACAACGAAGAACAGCACGTACAGCGGGGCGGTCCACTTCTCCGCCTTCTCCATCAGATCCTCAGACAGCGGGCAGAGGTTGCAGAACACGGTGCCCAGCATCATGCACACCAGCAGCGAGGAGAAGCCCACGTGGACGGGGCCTACGTCGAACTTCGCCATGGAGATGGCCACCGTCAGCAGCACAAAGCCGATGGTCAGGGACAGGCGGTTGGAATTGGAGTTGAACAGCCGCTCCAGCTGGGTCAGCACCCAGCCCATCGCCGCGCCGAAGCACAGGGACAGCGCGATCTCCACCAGCGGATTGACCACGATGGACACCGTGTCGAAGCTGCCGCTGACCATGGCCTTGGCGATGCCGAAGGACACCGCGAACACCACCAGGCCCACGGCGTCGTCCAAGGCCACCACGGGCAGCAGGATGTCGGTCAGCTTGCCCTTGGCCTTGTACTGGCGCACCACCATCAGCGTGGCGGCGGGAGCGGTGGCGGTGGCGATGGCGCCCAGGGTGATGGCCGAGGCGATGGACAGCTTGTCGCCGCCCAGTATGAAGTGAAGCCCCACCAGCGCCAGATCCACGAACAGCGCCGCCACGAGGCCCTGCACGATGCCCACCACGGTGGCCTGTCTGCCGGTCTTTTTCAGACTGGATATCCTGAATTCATTGCCGATGGCGAAGGCGATGAACCCCAGCGCCACCTGAGACACCAGCTTCAGCGCCTCCACGGCCTGCATGCTCACAAAGCCCAGACCCGCGATGCCGGCGCGGCCCAGGCAGTATGGGCCGATCAGCACCCCGGTCACAAGATACGCCGTCACCGACGGCAGTCCCAGCGGCTTGGCCACGCGGGTCATCATCAGGCCCACGATCACCGCGATGGCGACGGACAACAACAGCGTCATAATTTTTACAACTTCTCTCTTCTCTTTTTTTCGACAGAATATTATACGTGCCGTCTGTTATCGTTTCATGACCGACGAGGACAGTTTCGGAAAAGGTTTAAATAAGTTCCTCTCGGCTGCTCCCGGCATTTCCCACGATTATCCCCGCCGCGTTTTGTCAAAAGCGCATAAAAAAAGGCGCAAGGGTTGCGCGGGGAGACGGGGAGAATTAGGAATGAGGAATTAGGAATTAGGAATTAGGAATTAAAGTTAGCAGCTGCCGCGTGCTCTGTATGGGTGACCGTTGGCCGCCCCTGCGCAGCCAAGCCATTTAATTCCTAATTCCTAATTCCCAATTCCTAATTCAATAAACTCCAATCCACAAAAGAGCGAAGGCTGACCTGTAACTGCTTCAAATCACCTCAAACCAGCCTCTGTATATGCTCATGCTTCTCACCGGTGATCCAATCGACGTCGTCGGTGAGCCAGTCCATGATCTCGAGCTGGCGGGTCTCCCAGGCGATGTCGGCGGCCTTCTCCGCCTCGGTGGGCTCGTGATCGAAGGACTTCACCTTCTCGCAGTAGCCGAAGATGTAGCCCGCGCCGTACCAGATGGTGAAGTTGCTGTCGGGGCCCTGGGACACGGCGTCGCCGCGGGCCTCGATCAGTCCGTCGTGGCGGCGCTTGTACTCCTCCGCGCATCCGGGCTTGAGCCGGGTGCAGAACACGCGGTGCCGGATGAGGGACTTGTCCTGGCGCACCACGCCGATGTCGTGGTACATCAGCCGCATGGTTCCCGGCGCGGCCAGCAGCGCCGCGCCCTCCCCCGCCGAAGCGAGGACCGCGTCCGCCAGTGCGGCGGCATCGCCGCCCTCCTGCTCCTCGCCGTAGCACAGCAACAGGTCGGACACCGCCCAGACGGAGAAGTTGTCCACCTTCACCGCCGCCGCTTTCTCAAGCAGCGCCTCCGCCGCGTCCGCCGCCCGCCGGTCCTTCGCCCGTATGATAAATGCCTTGCGCTCCATAGCTGCCTCCTGCCTTCATTGAAAAGTGGTCGATCTGTGATTGTATGGGATGTGTCGAGCCTCCGCCGGGATCAGCCTTGCCGTCCTCATGCCCCGTTTTTCTCCCTGCGTCGGGTATTACTTCACGTAATAGTGTCGCGCCAGCCACCGGCTCAGCCCGTCGAGTCCGGGATAGACGATGCGCTCGCTGATGTTGAGCTGATCCAGCAGATCCCGCACCTGCCAGCGGATCTCCTTGCGTATGATGTAGCGGACGGTCTTCTCCGTGTGCCTGTCCAGAAAGCCCACCACATCCTCCATCTGCATCGGTATGACGGAGAAGAAGGAATACTGGTTGATGATGCGCTGCTCGATGGACGGGGGCTCCACGATCAGCATGGCCTCGTCCCCCATATCGCGGTCATACGCCTCCAGGCTGCCGCACGCCTCCTGGAGCATCTTCAGGGAGAACACGGTAATCCGCTCCTTCTCCATCACCTGCTGATACTTCTGGGGCAGCATCGCGTGCAGCTCGTTCACGTCCACCCGCCACACGACGCTGTCATGCCGATCCATCTCGTCCAGGTTGGATTCGGACATCGCAAAGTGCAGGCTGGTCAGGGGCGAAAAGGACCAGTCCACCAGGCGCGTGGGCAGCCCGTGGTGCTGGCCGAGGATCATCTGCCGCCAGATGCTGGCCTCGATGGAGGGGTCCTCCAGGGCCGCGTACTTCGTGAAGTTGGAGAGTATGACGGGCTCAAGCGTCGCCGCCTTCCCCTTGCAGATCCGCCTCAGAGAGGGGATGATCTGAAAGTCCGCGTTCGACATTCCCCGGTAGATGTAGAGCGAACGGTAGCGCTTCAGATCGGGACGGTAGACCTGCTCCATGAGCAGGTGGGAAACGCCGAAAATGTCGTCGATGACGACCGTATGTACCATGCTTCGATCCCGCCCTCCGTGTGATGTGGCGCTTATGGGGCGCGCGATAGAAATGAAATCAGTTGAATCGGGAATTATGATCTCGTTGTGCGGGAAGCGACGGTTCCAATCCGTCCCCGCGTCCCGGCGGTTGAGGTGTCACGCCATCAACAATCCTTGTCAATGATTATACATGATTGCGAGCCCGGATTCAACCTCCGGCGGCGTTTTTTATTATAAGGCAACCGGTCGCTGTTGTCATTCACCCGTCAAATTGGGATTTGACGGGGAGAATTAGGAATGAGGAATGAGGAATTAGGAATGAATAGCAGCTGCCGCGCGTTGTAGGAACGGTCAATGGCTGCCCGCCGTATATTGAAACAATACGTACTGCCTGGCGGGAGGCGCATCACCGCTCCTACGCAGCCAAGCTATTTCAATTCCTAATTCCTAATTCCTCATTCCTAATTCTCCTCTACAAATCCCTGTTTATCGCATTGACTGAATGGCAACCGGTTGCTCCCGCAGCAAGCCGTAAAACACGGGGCAGGCGCGCCTGTCCCGTGTTTTCTTTTCATTTTCTGGCTCTTCACGTTTTGTTGAGGGATTGACAGAAAAGAGGTAGACAAAAAGAGCATGGAAGACTTCTAATTGTAGATACCACACAAACAAAAGGAAGTC